>NZ_PNDH01000049.1:0-18391 GCF_005887175.1 Pseudoalteromonas sp. S1612
AAACGTTATAGGCAAAGAATAGGCCGGAAATCACCGCCTTACTTTCTTAGTAGGCCAAGACGGTAAAATTAAACACTTGTTTGATAAATTTAAAACCAAAGATCATCACCAAGTGGTGTTGGACTATTTAGCCGCTGAATAAAGGCTAAAGGCTAAAGGCTAAAGGCTAAAGGCTAAACAAGATAAAAAAAGCGTTGCTCAAAGGCAACGCTTTTTTTGTATTTGCTTATTTATAATTTAGCTAATAACGGTGATTGTGGAATACCTACTCGAGGAAGGAGAGCCGGTGTTACCGCAAAGGCTGCTGGTAAACGTCCTTTTAATTCAGCCATTTTTGTTTGATTATTTTGCTGATCAAAAATGTAGTATTTTAAAACATCACCATAAGTACTTCCCTCTAAACTAGCTTGTTGCAGTGTGTCTAATGCTTTATCGTAATCTGCGCTATAAATATAAGCTAATGCTAAGTTTCCAGCAGAACCTTCGTGTAAGTTACCGTCAAGCTCTCTAGACAACCCCTCTAATTCAGCTATAGCCAGTTCATAACGACCAAGTTGTATGTAGGCATTAGCAAGCGAGTTTTTCGTAAAATATGGCGGGTTGCTTCCTGCTGGATACCATGTTTCGTAAGCACTTAAGATATCTTCATATTGTTCAAGTTTAGAAAAAACATGAACGAGTAAAGTATAACTTTCTAATTTAATTTTTCCCTCTTCAAAACCTGATAGCACATCTCTATTTGCATACCATTTTTGAATATTTTTTGCCGTTTGTATTAGTTGTGTTGGTTGATCACTTTTTGCATCACCAGCTACCTCTAAAAGTTGCGCTAACTGTTGGTTATACTGATTACTAGCTGCGGTCTGTTTTTGCGCACTATGTTGTTCATTCTTTGGATTTTCATCAACAATTTGTGCTGCTGCCAACGCGCTAAAAGACAGTGCAGCCAAAGCCATTACCATATGTTTACTTTTCATTGTTTTTTCCTTGTTTAACATTTTAATCCTTTGAATATTAAAACTCTTTGAGTGTTCAATATTCAAAAGAGGGGGAGTGAAAAAGTTATATTTAGATTTTTTTTCATGCTCAGAGAGTAACAAACTGGCTAAATCTAACTGATACTTACCTTTGAGTTTACGCATACATTTTTCGTCACAACTAAGCTCTAACTGCTCTTTTGCCAAACGCGCTAGTTTTGAGCATATTGGGTTCCACCAAAAAACACTTTCTATAAAGCAAATTAGCCATGTCCAATAAATATCACCTTGTTGTAAGTGCGTTAATTCGTGCTCAATAACAGAGTTTAATTCTTTTCGATTTTCCATCTCAGGAGTAAGCCAAACAACCGGATTGACTAATCCTGTTGCAAAAGCAGGTCCTCCAATTGAGGTGAATCTTATTGGGTATATACAGTTTGCTCGTTTTGAAGTGCTATATAAGCTTGAGTTAGCTTTTAAGTTTTTGACTAACTTTACATACATAGCGACACGCAACGTAAACAAGCAAACTCCACTAAACAGCAGTACAATAAAAATATGGTTTAATGATGGTAACCAACTGACTGGTGCAGAAATGGCGCCTTCTGATAATGCAATCTGGGTATTTTTAGGTGCTGCAAATGTGTTTAACAAACCAAATTCTGCAACATTAACGGTATACGCAGATACGCCCTCAGAAAATGGCAATTGAGAGAAGTATTGCCAAGGAACAAACCACGCTATTAAAGCCAGCATGAGCAAATAAAAATTTAATCGAGAAGGAGCACTTTTCATCCCTAATGATGCAAGCAAACAACACACGCTAATAATTGTGCAAGTTACAAAATAATCCATCATAGCCTTCTCCTTTAATCTTGCTTTTTACTTTTCAATAGCGATTGTAGGTACTCAATATCCTCGTCATTCAGCTTTTCTTCTTTAATAAAATGGGCAATTAAGCTGCGAGAGTTACCTTTAAAAAAACGTTGCATAAAGCTAGGCATTACTTGTGCTGAAAATGCGTTTTGAGTGATCACTGATTTAAATACAATCGCTCTCCCCTCTTGCCCACAGCGTACTATCGCCTCTTTTTGCTCCAACCTATCGACAATTGTTTTCACCGTTGTATAAGCTACTTTTTTGTCTTTTTGTTTATCCGCTAGGAGCGCTTTATGTAATTGGCTAGCCGTGCATGGCTCGTGTTGCCAAAGCAACTGCATTATGTCTAATTCAAATTCACTGAGTTTCATTTTAACCTCCATTACTACATCTGTAGTTATTAACTGTTACAAATGTAGTAATAAGCGTTCAGTGTGTCAATATAAAAATTAAAATAATTTATAGAAGAAGGCAGCAATAAAAAATAATATCGGTATTGTGTAATAGGATTGCTTTTTATAGTTCAATAAATAAAAAGCTTAGTTAATGTGTGTATAGGCATTTCAATATGTTAATTTAAAGCCACCGCCTTATTTTTCAAATATTGTAAAAACACCTATCTAGTACTTTTAAATATCAATATACCTGCCTTTAGTAAATAAAAATAAAGGTGACTAGTGTATGTATTTATTTAAAAGCCAGGCATCTATTGCTTACTTTGTGAAAAATTTACTTAATATTTTTTCACTACAGTTCTGGCTAATTATCTTAAGTACTGACTTTCTTTTCTATTGTTGCCAATAAAGCGGTTCACCGAAAACATCAGCAAAGTAATCAATAAGCGCCCTAACATTTAAAGGGGCATAGCGTGTGTGTGGATAAATAGCCGCTATTTGCTGAGGCTCTGTTTTAATTGCTGCATCATAATTAGGTAACACCTTTACTAAAGTACCCGCCTTTAAATGCTCACCAATAAGCCAATCAGGAAACAGCACTAAACCCATGCCTTTTAATGCACAAGTTAATAATGTGTCCGCATTATTTGAGGTAAGTAATGGTGCAACAGGGTAATGAACCCATGATCTATTTTTAGCTTTAAACAGCCAACGATTTGCACCTGAAGAACCTTTATAAATTAAACATTGATGATTTTTAAGTGCAGATGGATTAGTAATTTTAGGGTTGTTTTTCAAATACGCTGGTGAGGCTGCTAAATGATACACTTGTGTACCAAATACGCGCGCATGTAACGAAGAATCGGTTAACGCACCGATACGAAATATAACATCGGTGGCATCACGATGCGGGTCAATAAAGTCATCAGTAAGTGTTAACTCTATTTGTAAGTTTGGATAACGAATACTTAACTCAGGCAACCAAGGTGCAATGTGCCTTTGGCCAAAAAATACAGGCGCATTAATTCTAATTAACCCGGTTGGTTCGAGCGTTCTGTCTTGCAGCTCTTTTCTCGCGTCATTCATTTGCTCGGTGATTGTTTGTGCATAATCTAAAAACAACCGACCCGCTTCTGTTGGCACAACAGCACGGGTATTTCGATAAAAAAGCTGCTGCCCTAGTGCATCTTCTAATTGTTGAATAGTGCGTGAAATATTTGACGCAGACACCCCCTCCCGCCTAGCCACCTCTGAAAAACTATGGGTATTAAAAACACCGATAAACGTAACGAGTGTTTTAATGCTCACTGTATTTATGTCATTCATTTGTGCAATTCCTGCAAAAGTCATTTCTGGATTGTAGCGTTTTTCTGGCTGATTAGCTGGGTTAAAATGGTATTAATTACTATTTGGAGGATATAAATGCAATTTCTATTAATATTACTGACCTTTATGGGCGGTATGGGTTTGTCCGTAGAAGCGGGGTTATTAGGGCCTTTGGGTAGTGAAGTGGGTGAACTGTGGGCCACATTTAGTATATTTGCGGTTGGTGCCGCCTTAACATTTTTGCTAATGCTGTTTTTTAGCCCTCGTAATAGTCCTTCATTTTTTAGCCAGCCCCCTTCTTTATTATTAGGTGGCGTGCTTGGCCCTGTTTACGTGGTTATTTTAACAATTGCAACGCCAAACATCGGCATAGCCATGACAATGATCGGCATACTCGCAGGGCAAATTTTCAAAAGCTTAATTATTGACCATTACGGTTTGTTTGGCACCACTGAACGCAAAATCGATGTTAAACGCATTATTGCTTTGGCGTTTATTATTATCTCTCTGGTTTTTATGGCACAAGGATAAACTCACTATGACTATTATTATGATTTTTCTAGCTGTAATTGGTGGCGCAACATTAAGCATTCAAGCAGCCTTAAACGGACGACTAGGCGGTAACGTCGGTGTTTTTAAAAGTGCTTTTTTAACCTTTTCTGTTGGTGCACTAGTAACCGCACTGCTCATATTTTATTTTGAACCAAATCATGCTGTAACCTTAATGGATGTACCAAAATGGCAGCTACTTGGTGCCATGTGTGGCGTACCATACATTGTTATTATGGTGCTTGCGGTGCAAAAAATAGGTACAGCGGTGGCAACCGTCGCGGTTATTTTTGGTCAACTAACCATGAGTGTATTAATTGATAATTTTGGCTGGCTTGGTAATGAGGCTATTGCATTGTCACCCAGTCGACTAGCGGCGTTAGTGTGTTTAGCCATTGCATTATTTTTTATTTATTCAAGCGGTAAAGTTGAAAACAAAAAATCGTAGTATAAACCTAAAAAACGTTGCTCAAAGGCAACGTTTTTTATTGCTTTAGCACTTTAAACTTTGGCATCGCGGCCGATAACAACATTAATAAACATACTATTATGGATAATAAACCGTGATACAGCTAAATAAACACTCAGCCTTTGACGTTAAAATTACAGCCGAAAAAACAAATATTGCACAACAAACAAAAGACACAACAAAAAATCAGGACAACACTGATTATCAATTATCAGACAAAGAACGCAATAAACTCTCAGGAAAAGAGGCTGAGCAAAACGCTGAAAAAGCAACAAATTCAGAAATGCCTGAATATATCGCAAAAATGATAGAGCAACTGAAAGAGCTCAAGCAGCTGCTTGAAGAACAAAAAGAGCAACTCACTCAATTACAAGCTCAATCGGACCAAGAAGACGAGGCTATACAGGCACAAATTGAAGCACAAGCAAACATCGTTTCATCAACACAATCTCAGGTAATTGCGCTCGTGCAAATGATCAGCCAAGCCATGAAGGATGCAGGTATTACAGACTCGGGGGCACTTGTCAGTGCCATTGTTTGAATTTTCAGAGCAAAGATTTCAATAATAAATAGCCTACCCTAGCGGTTAAAAAACTACGCTGTGCTTGCGTTCTTACTTTTCACCCAACAGTGCTTGCTGATAAATTTTATTAAACTCTTCAGCAGGTAAGTCAGCCGCAAAGTGATATATAAGCGCTTTGTATTTATCGCTTTGAATTAATTTTGAGAGTGTATTATTAAAATCATGAACAAATTTTATATTTTCTTCACTGCGCTCACACATTAAATGCCCAACAGTAAACGATGTATTTAATTTCAAATCAAAGGAGTGAATGTCTGCGTCTGTTATATCCTGCCAATACGTGGCTACATCGCTGGGGTATTCAATAGACGCATCAAATTCTTGCAACTTAGCTAATTGTTGTAATCTAGAGAATATATTAGTGGGCGCTGGTTTTATTTTAGTTTTATCTACTTCTTCAAGTAGAGACATAATGTCTTCGGAGAATATTCTGAATTTTGATATTCCCAACCTTAATTCACTTTGTGACACTAACTCGTCTAAATTTTTCATATGTTTAAATTCAGTTAAATCAGTAGGAGAATAAAGTCGCGGAGCGAGATACAAAGAAAACGGCTTTGATATTAAATAGCGGTTTGCTCGTTCTGGGGTGTTAATTTTATTGGCATAACAATAATTAGTGCCAAATTGAACTTCATTATTTGTATTCAGCGCTTTTACAAACTCAACTCTGTAGTCTCGCATTTCAGTCAAAATTAATTTATAAAGCTGTGCGTCTAGTGATTTTTCTTCGGTAACTGAGTTCAGTCGCAGCAAAGACTCATCGTTACTACTCAATACGATTTTTATTTTACTTGCGTCAAAGTCAGCAAACCGCGTATTGTCATAATCTAATTTATATAATTCCTGTAACCGTCCCGATGATTTTAATTTTGGCATGGTTTGGTCAAATTTTCGCGCCAAGGCTCTGCCCTTTTCATCGTTCGAAAAGGCTAAATAAATAGGCCTTGCAGGTACAAGCTCTACATAATTAAGCTTTGATTTATACTCTTTGGGAATGTTGTAGTCAAAATCAACGAAAGCATCTATACGTTTATTTAGTAGCAGAGCCATTGCTTTTTCAATAGTAGAAACCGGGTAATAATCGTGTGGGTATTCAATAAACTTATCGAAATTATAGCCGTCGAGCCAGCTTAATACTTTGTTGTTTAAATCAGATAACTTATTAAAGTTATTAGTAGAATTTAAAAAATAGGCATTAATTGGATAATCATAATCTAAGTACCAATGAGGATAATAGGCTAAAGGAACATCTTCTTTAGCAACACCAATTACGAAGTCATACTGTTTTTGTTCAAATAAATTGGTAATTCGTTTGTAAGTACTAAAATCAAACTCGAGCTGTTCATCTGCATAAACTTCTTTGAGTAGCTCAATATAAACGCCTGTTTCATCCGGATTGGTGTAATCAACCCAATGAGTTACGCCAACTTTTACACTCGCAAAAGCCGAGTTTATACAAACATAAGAAAAAACAAAAAACAGTAGTAGGTATTTAGCCAAGCGCATTCTCCCAATCACTTAGTTTAATATATGCACCACCAGTGTACTTTGCAAACTTAGGTGTTAGTTCAAGGTTCAAGGTTCAAGGTTCAACAAAATAAAAACAAAAGCGCTGCTCAATAACAACGTTTTTTAGTATTAGCTTTGCTTAAAAGTCATAGAAAACTTAGTGATAGTAATATCTTAGGTAATTTGTTAAAACTATATAAATTAGATAAATGAGAGTGACATAGTAGAAACCTGCGCGACGCGCGCACTATACAATAGTAAGGTGCAAGGAGTAAATATCAAGCGAATGAGCAATATTAATTTAATTGATTTACGCATTAAAATAATGCGAGAAGTTTTAAGCTTATGCTCAATAAACATCTCTGATGATTTTAATTCTCAAATTATTTCAATACTCGAATTAGACAATATCCGTGACTATGGATTTGTAATAGATTCTTTGTATCTGCTCGAAGATACTCAACTAGCTAAGGGTGACTTCTACAATCATGGAATCAATATACATGAATCGAGAAACGAGAAATTTGGTGAAGCATACTTACGCATGTACGGAATATTCAATGCCTGTTATCTTCAACTACAAGCTTTAATAACACTATCTTCTAAATTGAAAATACCATTTTCAAAGAGTGAAGCGGACCATTTACCAATCTTTCTATTTAGGACGTATTACGCTTCACACACCGTAAACACAGGATATAGCTCTGATAGACGTTCTTATATTCTCGACCGACATGCACTATTAAATGGTTCTGTTGAAGGCTATTCGTCAAATACAAATGGTGAAGATCATTTTGTAAAGGCAGACATCCTCGAACTCTTATATGAGTGGGATCATTTCTTAGCCAAAAATCTTAAATCCATGTCATCAAAGTTTACTGATAAAATTGAAATTATACCTCACGATGAATTCGATTTATCTGAGATCTCGGAGCTTATTAAGTCAGAAGCTGAAATGGAATCATAATGCACCTAACAAGCAACTAATTAGGAGAAATAACTATTGGTTTTAGGTAAATCGATAATGCGATGTTTATTTTTATTATATTTGTTTAGATTTGGCTCTTCTGCTGCGTCATGCATTCAAACTGATGATCAAGTTGCAGCATGGAACTTAAAATACAATCATTTATTTAATATAAGTGTACAGCAAAATAATAACTCATTTTTCATTACAGTATATTTACCAGAGAAAATTAAAGAAGAGATGTTTAATTTTGTTTGGGTTGTAGTAGGTGAGCAAGATGACCCACTATTTGCCTTACCAACAACTGTGGTCAAAGAAGAAGGAAAGACAAAAGCTTGGTTTACCGCTAAACCTATTAATGGTGAAAAGTATGCATTTATTTTTAGCTACGGAAAAGGTTGCGGCATTGAAATTGAATTACCTGTTGATTTTAAAGAAAAAACATAACAACCATAACGGAGTTTTAAAATGAGAAAAGAGTTCGAATTCACGGTCAAGGGTCATAAAATTAAAATTGTTAACTCATGGTTTAATGGTGCAAAACTATATGTTGATGGCGATTACCGTGATCAAGACTCTACCTTTATTGCTAACGGCAAAACGGCACTTCTTTCAGCTAAACTTGCTGATCTTGGTGTTTTAGAGATTTTCCCCATATCAGCTTTAATATCTGTAGAAATGGATGCATTTTTAATTACGGACGATGAAAGGTTGCAAGTATACAGCTCACATAAGCGTTTAAACTTAACACAGCAGCGATTAGCAAAATAAACACATAGGTAAAATATGAGACTATTAATGGCCCCTTTATTACTCATTATTGCTGGATGCAGTAGTGTTGTGCAAAAGGATGAAACATATTCGCCGTGCTCTGAAGCATGGTTTAACCATGTTGAACAGCAAATTAATACCGGTGACGGTTATGGACATGGGCCAGACATTGGCTCTTTAGAATGGCGCTCTGTGATCATGTTTAAACTCGGTATTAGAGATAAGCCAAACGTACCAGAATTAAATACTCAGCAGTGGTGCCAGTTTATTGATGAAAATTATATTTAAAGCCTGCTTGGCTTTATGAGCTGAAATTTGTTGAGTTAGGTTGGGGTTTACTCACCCAACCTACGTAATATAACTTAACGCCAAGCAGTTTAACGCTTACAGCTAAGCACTTATAACTGCTCTTTCTGTTTAACTAATACCCAAATACTTATGTACTTGAATTGATAAGCGCCAGTTTTTGGCGATACAAGTATCAATGGCTAATTTAGTTGCCGACGTTTTTTGACTGATTGGCTGTAAATATACCAGTTTTGGGTTAACACCCGTGGCGACAAATAACTCTTCTAGTTCTTCTACGTGCTTTTGCATAGCAACCGGATGTTTAATTTCATCGGCGCGTTGCATAGCACTGCTCAATACTTTGTAACCACCACGCATATTAATTTTTGGCGATACCGTAACCCACGTTTGGGCAGGGGCGAGAATTTCAAAGGTGCCACTGGTTTCTATTTGCGTGCTAAAGCCATGATCATGCAATAAATTACACACTGGATTTAAATCGTACATGCAAGGTTCACCACCGGTGATCACAACATGCTTGGCGGTATAGCCACGGGATTTAAATAACTCCAGGACCTGCGCGGCACTGGCCTCAGCCCAATGATCTGAGTCGGCTTTTTTTTCTACCGTGTCATCTAGTGATACTTTATATACATTATCAACATCCCAGGTTTGTTTAGTGTCACACCACGAACATCCCACAGGACAACCTTGCAGGCGTAAAAATATAGACGGCGTACCGGTAAAGCTCGCTTCACCTTGAATGGTTTCAAACACTTCATTAATTTTGTACAAAAGAAATCTCACTTACAACCTGACGGCAAAATTGTTACTATTAAAAATCGCAAAGCACGGTGCAAAAATTGTCATTTATGCCTTGGCCGTGTAGTATATCGCGCCCTGATATAAACCTCTATCAAAACTAAAGAGCAAACCACGTATGACGCAAAAAGTAGTTGTTATTTATTCCGGCGGTATGGACTCATTTACTGTATTAAATAAAGCCTTGCAGCAAGGCCATGATGTTTATGCCCTCTCGTTTGATTATGGTCAGCGTCATGTTAAAGAACTTAAAGTTGCCGCCAACGTATGTGAAAAGCTAAATGTCCCGCACAAAATTGTTGATATATCAGCAATTAATCAGCTTATTGGTGGTTCGTCGTTAACAGACGATATTGATGTGCCAGAAGGCCATTACGAAGAAGAAAGCATGAAAAGCACCATTGTGCCTAACCGCAATATGATTTTACTTTCCTTAGCGGTAGGTTATGCAGTGTCGCTTAAAGCGAGCAAAGTATATTACGGCGCGCATTCAGGCGATCATGCAATTTACCCTGACTGTCGTCCTGAGTTTGTTAAAAAGATGGATGATGTATGTCGTATTGCAAATTACGATGCAGTAGAAATTTTTAGCCCGTATTTAAACAATACTAAAATCGATATTTTAACCGATGGTATTAAAATGGGTTTAGACTACAGCCAAACATGGACCTGTTATAATGGTCGTGACAAAGCGTGTGGTAAATGTGGTGCCTGCCAAGAACGTTTAGAGGCCTTTGAGCTTAACAACGTGACAGACCCGCTTGAATATGAGTAAAGTTCAACGTTAATACACTAAAAGGCTACCAAGGGTAGCCTTTTTTGTTGCGATAAAACGTTAAAGCCAGCGTTTTACTCGTGATTTATAATCGTCAAATTGCTCACCAAATAATTTGTGGAGCGCCCGTTCCTCTGGGATTATTTGAAATAAGGTAATGTAAGCAATAAACCCTGCTACACCTAAAAAAGCCCACATTGAACCCAGCCACACGCCCCAGCCTGCTAATATAAACGCAAAACCTAAATACATCGGATTACGAGAGAATTTATAAACACCTGAGGTAACTAAACTAGACGCTTGTTCTGGTTTGTTAGGTAGTACTGTTGTTTTAGCAAACCGGAAACTCACGACCCCAGCAATACAAAATATACACCCAGTAGCGACAAGTGCTAGCGAGAGATAAGTAATAAATGCGCTAAAATCAATCACGGTATAATGTGCAATCAGTGCCATTACAGCAGCAAAAAACACCACAACCACAACCGGTGGAATTTTATTATTTAACATACCTACTCCTTGTATCGATTAAAAAACTTTATAATTACTATATGGTGGCGTCACAAATAATAACAATGACTTATCGAATATTTATAAATACAAATAAAGTTACAATTAATTAGCTTTATGAGCGCTTAATTATGGTTATAATTTAAGCTTAAAGAAAAGTTAAAGGAAGTAATTATGTCTGGCACAACAATGATAGTTCTCATTGTACTTATTTCTGTAGGTTCGGGAGTTATTTACGATATGTATAAAAAGCACCTTGAATTTAAACATAAAGTACAGGACAACAATCAAGACGCACACAAACAACTAGCTGAGGTAACCGCTCAAGTGAGTGAACTTAAACAACGAGTACAAACACTTGAAGCCATTGTTACCGACTCAAGCTACAACGTAAAACAAGAAATAAACAAACTTTAATGTATACGTTACAAGTAATTTGGGTATAAATGTGCGTTTTCAGGCTGCTCAATGCCATGGGCAGCTAAAAAACCACCAATTGCTTGACCACACCCTTGTGGCGCTCGGCCACTGTCTATCTCAAAATTTAACTGATTCGCCTCTTGTTTGCCCATTGAGCACAAACTAACTGAACTTGGCGAACGCATAGAAACACTTAACTCGCCTATTTGCTCCGCCTGTACATGCTTACAAAAACGTGCAAAACCCTGGTATTTAAAATGCTCGCTCACATAATCATTGCTTATAGCAACCAATGCGGCAATAAAACTATGTAAAAAGCTATTTGTTGTTGTATCCGGAGCTAAAAATGACAAAGTTTTGTTATTAAACTCACTCAGCTGGCAACTATCGCAATGAAGTTTTACCGTATACACCTGCTCACCGGTGATTATAGCTTGGCAGTTAATTAGCTCTATTTGGTTATCCGCAAACACAAGGCGATCTATCAGCTCGTTCAATGAAATATTTTTAAACGATGTACTTTTAACAAGCTCGGGATTTTGTGCCATAACGGGTAAGTCATGATGATTATTAAATGGCGTACTGGTTGCGCCTTGGTGTTGCAGCTGAAAAAGCTCTCTTACCTCATGCTCACGCGCCACTTTTAACGCTAAAAATGCAGTTTGAATAAGCTCCGAGGTAGGCAGGTTCTGCTCTACTGGCCAACGGCGACCAAACAATAGTTTTTTTGCTTTATTATCAGCGCGATAATTGTCTGGGCTAAGTACTGCTACTTGCAAATAAACATCACTGTTTTTTTCAGCTGCTAACACACTAAAGTGGTTGGAAAAACTAATGTCGTTAAGCACTTCATTAACACTGGCCAGCGTATGCTTGTAACGCAAAAAATGCTGCGGAACAATCCAATTTTTATTAGCCAGTTGTACTAGGGGCGCATACGAAATAGGTTGCTCGTAACTGTGTTGCCATTTTTGCCCATCATCTAATAATGACTCAATTTTTGTGTTGTTATCTGACATATATAAACCAAATAAATCTGCCTAGCGGCAAGGTATTAACTATGAAGCACTTTACGTAGTTAATCATAAAAAGCGATCACACTTTTTGGCAGTATTTAGCGTTCAAATACGCGTTGATACTCTGTTATAACTTTTTGATAGTAAACTCTATCTTTATTGAGCATTCGAGTATAATGGTCAAGCAATTGTTGCTGATATTGATGATGTTGAAGGTTATATGTATCCCACATATGAGCCCCCGTTTTAGTAATAGTGCCGGTGGCATTAAAACTGACTTGTAGCACTTCGTAAAAACGCTTGTTTTCAACAATAATTTGCTCGCTATCGAGCTGCAAATTACACGCTTTTAAACCCGCACGTACTTTATAGAGGTGCATAATAGGGCAAATAATAAAACTTAGTTGTTTAAGGCTGTGCGGATTATTAGCAATAATTTGCTCAATGAGCTTTAAGCATAAATCGCCCCCCACTCCCGCAATAACGATTACTTGCTTAGCACCTGTTGGCAGTTTAATTTGCGCAACATCTTCGCAGCGCACTTGCCATGAAGGCAAAGACTTTCCTTGCTCAAATTGTTGTAGCGACTGCTCAAGCGCTTCCATTAACTCTGGAATAATATCAACAAAGTTTATTTGTTTGGCTATGCCGCGCTCAAGTAATGCCATACCTAAAAAGCCATGATCGCAACAACAATCCCAAACAATATCGTAAGACTGTGTAATTAACGAATTGATGGCGTTTAAACGTTTACTCAGTTTCATTTAACTCACTATGTTTTTGTTTTGTACACCAATGCTTTTAAGCTTTTATCGCTATCAATTTCAATAAAGCGATCGGTAGGTTCTAGGCGTTTAACAAACTCAATAGCACCTTGAGTATGCTCTTCAATAAGTGCTTTAAAATCGTTTTCTGTAAGCTCTGGGCTATTAGCGCATAGCAATAACTGTGTAGTATCGTTTAAAAGCTCAGGAAGTCTGCGCAGCACTTTTTGATAGTCTTTGGTTAAAATAAAACTGCCTTTTTGAAAACTGGGCGGATCAACAATAATTAAATCAAACGGTGC
This sequence comes from Pseudoalteromonas sp. S1612, assembly GCF_005887175.1. GTDB lineage: Bacteria > Pseudomonadota > Gammaproteobacteria > Enterobacterales > Alteromonadaceae > Pseudoalteromonas > Pseudoalteromonas undina. The sequence continues at coordinate 13,326 of NZ_PNDH01000049.1, forward strand.
GGCTTTTTTTAGCTTACCAAACGACTTTAAAATATCGTGCGGTAAAAAACTGACCCCACGATCGACATTATTGAGTTGGTGGTTTTGCTTACCCACTTTTAACACACCTTTGCTCATATCCATGTTCATCACATGATCTGCACCGCCGTGCATAGCCGCAACCGAAAAACCACAGGTATAAGAAAACAAATTAAGTACTTTGGCGTGCTTACTATTTTGCATGACAAACTCACGGCCTTTTCGCATATCAGGAAAAATACCGGTGTTTTGCTTACTCATTAAATCAACCAAAAAACGCACCCCATTTTCGGCTACACTATGACGAACTGGCAGTTGACCGTGAACAAGGGTGTTATGGCTTTGTAGCCCAGCTCGCTGTTGATACACCAATGCAGTAATTAACTCTGGATGATGTTGTTGTGCCCATTGCCATAACGTATCGGTGAGTGCAGCGAGTGTTTCCTCGTCAATTTCACTGTATGACACCAAAAACAAACTTGGTGGGTAAAAGTCTAAGTTAATATGACTAAGCGCTTCCACACTGTGGCCACGCCCATGAAAAACGCGGCAAAGCTCATTGTCGGAAAAAGGCGTGTCTGCCAAAGCATTTATAAGGGGAGTAAAATCGGTTGTCATTTAATTAATCAACTGTTGTTGTAGTTCATGTATTTCGTCGCGCACTGAGGCGGCTTTTTCAAATTCTAAATCACTGGCATACGCATGCATTTTGGTCTCTAACTGCTTAATTTGCGTTGCAATCTCTTTAGCACTGAGGATTTTTTTAGAGTCTTTACGAATAAGCTGTAGATTGTCTTGCGGTGAGGCATCTTCACCTACATCCATTACATCAAGTATTTTTTTAACCAAGGCACTGGGCTCAATACCGTGCTTAACATTATAAGCGTGTTGTATTTCTCGACGTCGGTCAGTTTCTTCAATGGCTTTGGCCATCGATTTAGTCACTCTGTCACCGTATAAAATAGCGCGACCATCAAGGTGGCGCGCCGCACGGCCTATTGTTTGAATAAGTGAGCGTGCTGAACGTAAAAAGCCTTCTTTATCGGCATCTAAAATAGCCACTAGTGCAACTTCTGGCATATCTAAGCCTTCACGTAGTAAGTTAATGCCTACTAACACATCAAATACACCGGCACGTAAATCACGAATAATTTCTACCCGCTCTACGGTATCAATGTCAGAGTGTAAATAACGTACTTTTACATTGTGCTCACTCAGGTAGTCGGTCAAATCCTCAGCCATACGTTTGGTAAGCGTGGTTACCAGCACTCGCTCTTTTAATTCAACACATTTGTAAATTTCTGAGAGTAAATCATCAACCTGATCGCCTACCGGGCGCACTTCAATAACAGGGTCAAGTAAGCCGGTTGGACGAATAACCTGCTCTGCAACTTCGCCGTTGCTGCGCTCTAATTCAAAGTCGCCCGGGGTGGCCGATACATAAATGGTTTGTGGTGCAATGGCCTCAAACTCTTCAAAACGCAGTGGCCTGTTATCCATAGCTGAGGGCATTCTAAAACCATATTCAACGAGGTTTTCTTTACGGCTTCTATCACCTTTATACATGGCGCCAATTTGCGAGACGGTTACGTGCGATTCATCAATAATCATTAATGCATCGTCGGGTAAATAGTCCAGTAATGTTGGCGGTGGATCGCCAGGTGTACGCCCCGATAAATAACGGCTGTAGTTTTCAATACCAGAGCAATAACCAAGCTCGGTCATCATTTCTATATCGTATTGGGTACGCTGAGCTATGCGTTGCTCTTCTACTAACTTATTTGCGCTGAGCAATTGTGCTCTGCGCTCTTTGAGTTCTGCTTTAATTTTTTCTATGGCTTCGAGAATTTTTTCTCGTGGCGTTACATAGTGAGTTTTAGGATAAATAGTGGCACGCACTATGTGTTTTTCTACCGCACCGGTTAATGGGTCAAAAATACTTAAGCGTTCAACTTCGTCATCAAACATTTCTACACGCACTGCATAGGTGTCTGATTCAGCTGGAAATATATCAACTACTTCACCACGAACGCGGTATGTACCGCGACTAAAATCAATATCGTTTCGCGTATATTGTAGCTCTGCAAGACGGCGCAGCATGTCACGTTGGTCGACCTTTTCACCCACTTTTAAAAGCAGCATCATTTTCATGTATGAGTCAGGATCGCCCAAACCATAAATTGCCGATACTGACGCAACGATGATGGTATCGCGTCGCTCTAAAAGCGCTTTGGTGGCGCTGAGTCGCATTTGCTCTATATGCTCATTAATAGATGCGTCTTTTTCGATAAAGGTGTCGCTGGCTACCACATAGGCTTCAGGTTGGTAGTAATCGTAGTAAGATACAAAGTATTCAACCGCATTGTGTGGAAAAAATTCTTTCATTTCGCCATACAACTGAGCCGCTAAGGTTTTATTATGCGCCATAATAATAGTTGGCCGGTTTAAATCACTAATAATGTTAGCCATAGTGAACGTTTTACCTGTTCCCGTTGCGCCTAATAAGGTTTGCTGGGCCAGTCCGGCTTCTAAGCCTTCACACAACTGAGCAATAGCGGTTGGCTGATCCCCTGCGGGTTTAAATTTTGATACTAGCTGAAAATGATCGCTCAATGACTACACTCCTGTAATGCTTGACTGCTTAACGCTTCAATTTCTTTCATAAACCACTTGTAGGCTACAAGTGCTGTAAATAAATTACCAATGGCCGCGCCAATAAACAAGCCGATTAAGCCTGCAAGTTCGTTCCCGATATACGCAAAGGGAATATAAAAAACAAACAATCGAATAACGCTTAAAACTAAGGCGTTCATGGGTTTATGTAAAGCGTTAAACGAGGAGTTTGATAAAATGATCACTCCTTGCAAGCCATAACTTAAAGGAATGGTATAAATAAACAGCTTGATGACATCAACAACCGCTTGCTCTTTACCAAATATTTCACTAATGACGCCTGAAAAAATAATTAAAATAATATAGATAATGAACTGCCACAACATTACAAACTTGAGCGTACCTAGGTAGGCATCTTTTACGCGAGAAAAATGACTCGCTCCAAAGTTTTGGCTAATAAAAGGTGGCAAGGTCATCGACAAGGCTAATACCACTAAACTCGCTATTGACTCTATTCGACTCCCTACCCCAAAAGCAGCCACGGCTTCGGGACCATGATGAGCAACTAATGCGGTCATAACGGCCATAGCAACTGGGGTGAGCATGTTAGCACCCGCTGCCGGTAAACCAATTTTTAAAATTTTACGAATTGCACCAATAACAGTTTGTTTGCCCGCTTTTAAACTAAGCAACTGCTTTTTAGCAATTAATATGTATAAAATAATCGCCACTCCAACTGCCCAAGCTATAACACTGGCAATAGCAGCGCCTTTAATGCCTAATGCGGGAATGGGACCAAAGCCAAAAATCAGCATAGGATCGAGTACGGCATTTATAAGTCCAGCCCCCCCCATAATAATACTCGGTGTTTTAGTATCACCGCTCGCACGCAGTACAGAATTACCAATCATTGGGGTAATTAAAAACACACTGCCCAAAAACCAAATACTAATATACTGATGAATTAGCGGGAGTACTTGCTCCCCTGCCCCAAGCAACGTAAATATGGGATCAATCAATAAATAGCCACTAGCAGATAAAATTAATACTAATATTACCGCTACCAACAACGAAACACTGGCATCAAAACGCGCTTCTTCTAAATTGTTACTGCCTAATGCTTTTGCAATAACCGCAGAAGTCCCTATACCTAAACCAATTGCTAAACTAATCACGGTAAAAGTAACAGGAAATGTAAAACTAACTGCAGCAAGCGGCTCTGTACCCAATAAACTAATAAAAAAAGTATCAACTATGTTGAACATCATCAGGGTAATCATCCCAAAGATCATTGGAACGGTCATTTTCTTTAACGTAGGCAAGATTGGAGCAGTGAGTAAATCAGGGCGAGTATGTGATTGAGAATGTGCGCGCATAAAATAAATAAGCCTCTTTTACTGAACGACATATTTTAAAGCATCCGGAGAGTTCAAGCCATGCTTTATTAAATCTAAACAACTAAATCAGCATTTAATCTACAAACTATTACTTTTACGCTGTTGTAAATAAATTTTGCATAAACACATTAAAAATCAAATTAAATACATTTATGTAACTTTTGCAACATTTACCTTTTAGATTTTGTTGCTTTATTACACAGTTAGCGATGATGCTTTATCGTCACGAAAAATTTTATTTATCGTTTAGGTGGCTATCTAAGCTGAATCATAAGCCTTTGTTTTTTAATATATAAAAAAAAAGCTTTTTAATACTTGAAATCGTTGTAGCGCCCTACAGTGCTGGGGGTGCTGATGTTCTTAAAGTTTAATAAACAGAGTTATCCACAGAAACCGTGGATAACTCATTCAACCCCGCGTTTATAAAGGGCTACAACCCGGTGCAAATTTAACAGTGTTGTGGTTTTTTTACGTTATCAATATGGAAACAGCGCAAAATGGTTTTGTAACTCATTAAAACGAGATTATTTGTTTATTTAATGCAAAACCATATTTATGTTGAATAAATACCCAACCCTTTGATTGCTCTGTTTTTATACAAAACCCACATAACTCTACAAACATTTTATTTTAATCAACATAGAAACTATCTATTACGTCTTTCATTTAGATTTAGTTCAACAAACTTTAACGATACAAAGTAAAAGTGAGGTATTTATTTTAAATACGTTTATAAAGTCTTTTTAAAAATAAAGGAAATAGACCAGTTTTTTATTACTAAAAGCTACTTTTTTAAATTTTATGGCAACTTTTATTGGATAAAGATCCTTACTTGATTCAAATATTACGCTGTTTTTGTAAAACAATATCACTACGCTTTACTTAAATAGTGTTATAAAACGCGCAGATTGCACATAAAAACAACGAATAGACCTCTTTTTTGAATTTATGATCTTTTATATGTTGACACTTTGCTATGCGGTCATTAATATTTCGCCCCGTTGAAAGGCAAGACGCTTCCCCCTTAGCTCAGTTGGT
>NZ_PNDH01000005.1:0-112571 GCF_005887175.1 Pseudoalteromonas sp. S1612
GCATTAAGCATTAAAAAAAACCCGAGCTTAGCCTCGGGTTTTTTAATGTCTGCAATAAAATACAGGTTTCAGGTGCAAGGTTTAAGGTAAAGCAGCTCGATGTTAATTTTAACATTGTCACTTGAGTTGAGTTTTATCGAACTTAGAGGATAGAGCATGAAGGTGGCTCTCTTACCTTAGGCATCGGTGCTTTGTAGCAATTATCGTTGAGTCATCAACTGTTGTAATGCATTAAGCATTAAAAAAACCCGAGCTTAGCCTCGGGTTTTTTAATGTCTGAAGTAAAAGTATTAATGTTATCGCTGCAACAGAGTAGTAGCATGAACTTAATCAGTTAGTAACCAGCATTCTTACGTAACTCATCAAGCATATCTTGGTTACCCATCATTTCGTCAAGCGTTGCCCTGACTGCATTGTCAGAGCTGTTGTTATAAACTGATAGTAGATGCTGCGCCATTTGCTTCGTATAACCATCTTGTTTATTTTGAGCTTGGTAGTATTGCGCCATCAACCCTTGTGCAGCTAAGCGACGGATATAATCATTCGAGTCTTGCTCTAACAAGTTTGTAAATTGATCTGCAAGGCGGTAATCAAGTACCGGTGTTTGAGTTGATAACTCAATAGCTTGAATTTTAAATTTTTCATCACTACTGTTGTTCGCTAAATTTAAAATGTTACCTACTACTTCATAGTCATACTCAGGCATAGTAGATTTATTTAGAATATACATATTCATTTGCAGTTGGCTCAGTGCAGCTAACCTATTTAAATCAGAGATGCTTGGATCTAAGGTTTGCTCTCTTAATTGAGAGTTTATTTGTTTTGCATAATCAGGTTCTGATTTGATCCTTAAATCATAGTCTTCTGGTAAGTCTGCATAAAAGCTATAAAGAGGATTTTGCTCACGTCGTTTTTCATCTTCTTGCTGCTGTTTTTCCTCTAGTACGTCAAGAACAAGTTCCTTAAATTCGTCGGTATCTTGTTCTTGATAAGAGCCATTAGCGTGCAGTGTTAAGTTTGCTACTTTGCGTTGTAGCGAACTTACTTTCTTGCTTAGTTCGTCAATTAAGGCTTCATTTGATTGCTGATATTCTGCAGGAGTACTAATAGAAACTGTGGGGCTTAGCTGTTGCTGCTTGGGTTTATTAAGCGAACTGGGCTGATCTTTAAAAAATGTTCCGTAGCATGAAATTACCAAAGCAAGTGTTGCTATAGTAATCGCAATAGTTCCTTTGTTTATAGTCATAAAATAATCTGCCTCTAAAATGGGTAATTTATCTGTTTTCGAAATATAAGTCTGTTAAAAAATGTGTTAAATGAGGAAGAAATATACGGGTTAATTAAGAAGGGGGGGCGTGAGTGGTGAAATACGGTGTTTAAATTGGCTATAAGCGCTAGACCTAAGCCTAGCGCGTAAAGCTTAATGCGATTTTGCGTATTGCTCAGCTTGCTTCCACACTCTTAGTGTATTGCCGCTTAAAATCTTTTTAATATCGGTATCACTGTAACCTCTGTCCATCAAACCTTGAACTAGGTTAGGGTAGCTAGATACATCCTTTAAGCCGATAGGCAGTGAGTCACCTACACCGTCATAATCAGAGCCAATACCAACATGTTCGATACCAATTAGCTTCACAACGTGATCAATATGATCAAGAACTTGCTCAAGGCTAGCAAATGGAAATGGATTTTTAGCGCGGTACATCGCATCAAAATCTTTAGCTACTTTTTTGCCTTCTTCAGTAATTGTTTGTTTTTTACTTTTGAATTGATCGTACCAACTTCCGGCTTTTGAAGTAACAAAACTTGAACCAAAGTTAATTTGAATCACACCACCGTTCTTTTTAAGGGCTAACAGCATGTCGTCATTCATATTACGCTCAAAACCCGGCGTGTATTTACGTAGTGAAGAGTGTGACGCAATAACGGGTGTGTTAGACAATTCCATTACTTGATAAAATGCATCGTCCGAAATATGCGATACATCAATCAGCATGCCGATGTTATTCATCTCTTTTACTAGCTCTTTACCGAATGGGCTTAAGCCTTTCCACTTGCGACGAATATCGTATGATGAGTCAGAAATATGATTGCTTTGCGAGTGAGCTAGGGTGATGTAACGCACGCCACGATCAAAAAAGTGTTGTAGGTTTTTCATTTCGCCCTCGATAGGCGATCCGTTTTCCATACCCATGGCAATCGACATTTTACCTTGCGCAAATTGTGCTTCTATATCGCTTGTTGAGCTGGCAATGGCAAACTTATCTGGAGCACGAAACGCAATCGCTTCCATACCATCAATCAATTGATTCGCTAATTGAAAGCTTTTTCCTTTGCCTTCAAACTCTAAATGAGCAGGAATATAAATCGACATAAATGGCGCGTTTAAACCGCCTTTTACTGCACGAGGGTAATCAAAATCGCCGCCCTCAGTGGCTTTAGTTACATCCGCCCATTTATCATGAATACGGTAAGGTACATCAATGTGGGTGTCGATTAAAATGGTATCGTGAGCAAGCTTAATTGCTTTATCTGAAGGGGGGGCCGTCGTTGCTTGTGCTCCAGCAACGGTTAGTGCAATGGCGCTAAGTGCTAAACGTAATTTCATGTTCTTACCTATTTTATTATAATAATGCTAATGATTGTAACAACAATTGATTCGTCCTGCCTACTATCCGTTTATCCTCTTTTTTAGCCATTAATCACTTATTACCCTTCGGTATCAAGTGTAATCGTTATAGTCCTAGTCAACAAAGACTCAGTATGCGTCTAAGGCGTACTGCAATTTAAGGGACATAACTATGCAAATTACTATAAAAAATCAGCCAGGCAAACTATCTTTTAAACCAATTTTAGCAACATTATTATTGGTTTTTTCATCAATCAGTTACGCAGATGAAATAGATGAAACCGATTCAGTGCTTCAATTCCATGAGGGTTTTTCTGTTGACTTTCAAACAGCCAAAATTAAAGACGTGTTTGATGGGAAAGGTGTTGGTATTAATTACCAAGCTTCATTAGGCAAACTTTCAAAAGATCAGCTCAATGGTAAGGTTGATCTTTATGGGCGCTTACAGCATCAAATAAATAAGGATGGTGATAAAGCTAATTTAACTCAAACCGAAATCACTCTAGGGGTTAATTGGGCATATTCAGACAAAGCACATTTTTATATTGAAAGTGCATTAATGAAGCAGCAACTCGATATTAATAATCACGTAGGTTCTCAAACATTTGATATAACTCGTGTGGGTGGCAAATATAATTTTTATAAGGATTTTGTGCTGAATACAGCACTAGAGCATCGCGATGCGTTAAAAAGTGAGACTGGTTATAAGTTCGCACTGGAAACAACGAAAGCCAAATATGCCTTATTTAGCGCGGGTTACCTAAGTGTTGGCAATAATCAATCACTGTTTTTTACTGTGGTATCAAAATTTTGAGTAGTAACTTAATCGGTCTTGGGTACAATGCTCTGTATTATCAAAGGAGTGTACCCATGCGAAGTTATTGGTATTGCCAGTTGTTGGTTTTTACTTGTATTGTGCTTATAAACTATAGCTTAGGAGTTGCGATATTAAATACAGCATCAGAGCACCATGCTAATTTGCTTTTAAGAACTGTCTCACATGCATCTGTATTTGTGTTATTGACCCATTTTATCCTTTACACCTTAGGTAACCGGTTGTGTGGTAAGTTAAAAATAGCACGACTCAATATTTTTTTGCTAAGTGTGTTATCTATTCCGTTAGCATTAATACAGACTCTGAATGTAGGTTATTTTACGCCTTTCATTTTACCTGAGAGCGCTTCGAGTATGAGCATACAAATGTATGGAGAAGCAACGGTAGATTTAAATGAGCAACAGTTTACCGGAGTGTTCTCAAGCTTTTTTAATGCGTTAGTAATGAGTTTAATATGGAGTGGTTGTTACTTAGCGGTAGTATCGCGAAGAGAAAAAAAACTTATTATGAGTCAGCTGAAAGAGCAGCAACTTGAAAACCTTAAAAGCCAAATCAATCCTCATTTTTTATTCAATACCTTAAACTCAATTCGTGGCATGATTTACCAAGATCAAGATAAAGCCGCTGATATTGTTACCCAGCTTTCTGAGCTATTTAGATATAACCTCACCACAGATTTACAAACCCACGTCAATTTTGAGCAAGAGTGGACGGTATGCGAACATTATTTGGCGATTGAAAAAGTACGGTTTGGTAAACGGCTTTTAGTCACAATGCAGTGTGATGACGCGTTAAAAAAAGTCGTATTACCGAGTATGGCTTTATTAACTTTAATCGAAAACGCGACAAAGCACGGCATTGCCCATTTAGTAGAGGGTGGAGAAATAAAAGTAGATGTAGTAAGAACAGGGGAAACAGTCACGATTACAGTGAATAACCCTTTTGATGAAACGAAACTTAAGTCCGGCACCAAATTGGGGTTACAGAATATTCAATCAAGACTTGAGCTGATGTTTGCACAACATGGTAAGTTGCTCATTAAAAAACAGAGCGGACAGTTTAATGCAACTTTGGAGGTGCCCTATGCAACATAATAAGCCGACCATAACAGCATTAATAGTCGATGATGAGCTACTTGCTCGAAATGAGTTAGCTCGGTTATTAAAGCCTTATAAGCACATAGATATAATTGATGAGGCTGAAAATATTAGCCATGCTTATGAATTAATAAAAAAGCATAAGCCTGATGTTGTTTTTCTTGATATTGAAATGCCGGGCGGCACAGGTATTGAACTTGCGGAGCAGCTAGCAGGTGAGACTAATATAATATTTTGCACAGCGTATAACGAGTTTGCTGTAGATGCCTTTAGCCTTAATGCCGTTGATTATTTACTAAAGCCTATTGTAAAAGAGCGTTTAGAAGGCACCTTAGAAAAGTTGGAAGGGCAACTGACACAGCGGCCTATTAGTTACTTAGAAGATAACTTTAAATTGATGGTTAAATTTTCTGAGAACATGAAAATTATCCAATTGGCAGACATTTTAAGGTTTGAAAGTATTGGTAATCATGCAGCGATTTATACTGCTTTCGGGAAGGCCTATATTCATAGCTCTTTAACTAAAATTGAAGCTCGCTTAAATCCAGATTACTTTTTACGAGCAAGCCGCAGTGACATAATACGACTAGACGCGATAATGGAACTTGAAGAAACTATAAATTATGGGCTTTTGGCAAAGCTCCGTAATGGTGCACAAGTTGAAATATCTCGTCGTCAAGCAAGTAAGTTAAAGCAACAATTAAGCTTTAATCTATAGCTATTGTTGCAAATGTTGCTCTTCACTTTGCATAGCTTTGAATTCGTTTTTCGAGATAATGGTGACCGACTCGTGCAGTTCAGAGAAAAACACCATGGCTTCACCGCTTTTTAATTGCTGATTCACTTGCGCCACTTTGCTTTCAATACTGAATTCTTGTTCGCCATAATCTGTGCCTTCGCGCAGTACATAGCTTTCAATTAGGTTGTACAGTGTGTCTTTATCAAGTTGTTCAAAAGGAATAATCATAGTCACTCATTATCGGTGTTATTAAATACACATTGCTTAAAATAGTCAGGTACTACTTGCTCTAGCCAATACACGGGCTTAAGTGGATTGTTACCGCTAATAAAGCCAACGTGGCCGCCTTTTTCAGAGATACGCAGCGTAACATGCTCACTTACATCCTGACTACTTGGAACCGCTTTAATCGACAGCATAGGGTCGTCTTTGGCATGAATAATTAGTGTAGGTGTCGCAATATCTTTTAAATATGGCATCGCACTGGCTTTTTTGTAGTAATCGTGTGCATTCTCAAAGCCATGCAACGGTGCTGTAAGCTGGTTATCGAACTCTAATAAATCGTCAATTTCCATTAATTGATCAGTGGTGATCGGTATCTGCTGTTTAATTTGCGGTAATTTACGTTGCATCGACTTTTTCATTCGATCGAGCAAATATTTTTGATAAATTTTACCTAAGCTTTTACGAATAACATCACTAGATGATGATAAATCATAGGGCGCAGATATCACGGCAGCTGCGTTAAGCGGGCAGTTAATGTTTTCTTCGCCTAAATACTTAGCCAGTACATTACCACCCAATGAAAAACCCACCGCTACAATAGGGCGATTTGGAAACTGTTGTTTTAAATGATTTATAAAAAAAGCTAAATCGGCGGTGTCGCCACTATGGTAGGCTCTTGGTAAGCGGTTTACTTCGGTTGAGCAGTTTCTAAAGTGCATCAATACGACAGCAAAGCCTTGCTTTTTTAATGCCTTCATCATGCCTTTGGCATAAAAACTGTTGATATTGCCTTCAAGTCCATGAAGTACCACTGCGAGTGGTGCTTTTTCGTTATGCGGGAGTGACCAAGCAAGCTCAATAAAGTCTCCGTCGGGCGTATCAAGTTGCGCAAGTTCGTAGCGAGTATGATGAAAAGGGCGGAAAAAACGCGGTATTATGGTTTGAACGTGTCGGTTGGTCATCCACCATGCGGGTTTGAACTTAGGGATCATGTCTGTACTACGCACTTTGCAATTAACGAAGCGCTAGTGTAGCAAATTTTTTATATTTAAAAATAAAAAGCGCCTAATCAGTAAACTAATAAGGCGCTTTGTGCGTCGTGCTTAATGCTGTTCTTTAATATCTGCATCGTGTACTTTTTTCATGAAAAAATACACAAAGAAGAGGCATAAACTAATAACGACGCCTAAAAATCCAAATGATAAAAATAGTACTGGGTCGCTAAAAAAATCTCTAAAGAATACGTCCATAATTGCCTCCTGATGTCTATGGGGTAATCATAGGCTGGCTCAGTGGTACTTGATATGATCCAGATCAAGCTATTTTACAGATTATAAAATGGGCAATGCAGATGTTGATTTTGATCAATAAAGTTAAGTCGATTTTGCACTTTTTAGTAAATTATCTGCGATTTTTTAATCACTTTTATAATAAAGATGGTCAGCAAAGTTCAGCTTTGAATAACCGTTGCTTTGTTTTAGGTTAAATAAAGCAAACCTGGTGTTAAATATATTTGACATGGCTAAAAAGTGAACTTATAGTTTAAAAGTCAAAAATATTTTACTTGGAGTTAGCTTTATATGACTCGTTCAGAGCACTTTAAAGAACTTTTACAAAGCATAAGTTTTAGAGAACTGACGCTGAGTATCGATTTACTAGTAAGCGTGTACATATCTTACTTTTATGTAAACAGCCTAATGAATGCGAGTACGCAGTAGCTTAGTTCTGTTTCTTGGTTATCTGGCTTATTGCTACAGGTGTTAATTTATTCTGTGATACTTATAGTATTGAGCTATTTATTACTTACATTTATCAGTGATAATGAATTAAATCAGCCACCTGATGTGAGAGAAAAGCAAATAAATTTAGTGGGTTATAAATACAAGGCCATAATCTTACAGGCGGGAATTTGTGTTGCTATTTTTCAATATCAAATTGAAGCTAATAACTGGGGCCCAGCTATCGAATATAATATTCCATATTTACCAATGCATATCATGGTAGGCGCTTTTTTGATTGCCGAAATAGTCAATTACATAGCGCAGCTTTATAAAGGCAGAACGGGTAATATCTATGAGTGAGTATGCAATAACTAACTCTATTCGAACATTACGCTTTTTACGCGATGAAATGACGCAAAAGCAGTTAGCAGATGCTATTGGCGTAACGCGGCAAACGGTAATGGCAATTGAGGCAAATAAATATTCACCCACTTTAGAGGTGGCTTTTAAAATTTCTTTAGTTTTTAACTTACCTTTAGAAGAGGTATTTCAATACAAAACTAAAGATATATAGCTTGGTGTATAAAAGTAAACCAAAGTAACCATGTATATAAGAGCTAATATTCATAATATAAATGGCTTTATGATCTGATGAAATTAATAGTGAAAAATTATGCCAAATATTTATCGCTGTTATTGGGCGTTGCACAAGGTGTTAAATTCATACTATTAACTTCATCAATCAATATTATCTGTTGCTGCTTTTCTAATTTTAGCTCGGCACCGAGAAGTGCTTTTCGAATTGCGGCGTAATCTGTAACCTCGGTTTTATTGGCTTTTAAGTAGGCACGTGTGGCTCGTAGAGGCTTCAATGCCAGCTTATCAAACTCAGTAATTGATTGTTCAAGCTTGTTTAGCTGTGTTTGGTTAATAGCTAGATTGAGAGAATCTAAGTAATACAGCAACAAGCATAGGTTGACGTTTTTACCTAGCTGGTTTTGATAATCCAACAGGCGCGTTTGCATGTCACCTTTGCTATAAAGGTTACATGCAAACTGCCAAAAATCGTTGCTTTTAAGCAAGTTCATCGGCGAATGCCTGCTCTTTTTGTTCCATTTCTTCAAGGGCCATAAGTAGCTCTTCTTCAACATCGTTAAGCTTAGGCGTAAGTGTGGCTTGTTTAGTAATTAACTCTTTAAGCTTGCCTTTATTTTCGTCGTTATAGAGAGTGTTATCGCCTAGCGCCTCTTCAACGTCAGCTAGTTCTGCAGCAAATTTATCTAATTGCTTTTCAAGTTTTTCAATTTGCTTTTTCAGCGGCTGAATCGCTTTTCTAAACTCGGCTTCTAAGCGCTTTTGCTCTTTACGGTTAACTTGTGAATGGGCTTTTGGCTCTTCGTCGGTGTCGTTTTTAGCAGCTTCTTTATTAGCATTAAGCAGCCACTGATAATATGCATCTAGGTCGTAGCCAAATTGGGTGACCTCGCCATTATCAACTAAATAAAATTCATCGGCGGTATTTTTAAGCATATGACGGTCATGCGATACCGTGACCATAGCGCCTTCAAAGCCTTGTAATGCCATAACTAAAGCGTGGCGCATTTCTAAATCAAGGTGGTTGGTTGGCTCATCGAGTAGTAGTAAATTTGGTTTTTGATAAACCAACATAGCCAGTACTAAACGGGCTTTTTCACCGCCAGAAAAGGGAGCCACAGGGTCGAGTGCTTTATCGCCTACAAAGGCAAAACCGCCTAAAAAGTCACGCAATGATTGTTCGCTGGCTTTAGGGTTTAAGCGTTGCAGGTGAGTGACGGCACTGGCTTTTAAATCTAGAGACTCCAGTTGATGCTGCGCAAAGTAGCCAATGTTTAAGCCTTGATGCTGAAACACTTCACCTGCTTGAGGTTGTAAGTCACCTGATAGTAATTTAATCAGTGTTGATTTACCTGCGCCATTTCTGCCAAGTAGTGCAATGCGGCTGCCTGGTACTAAGTTCAGCTTAATACTGTTTAAAATGGTGACATCGCCATAACCGGCTTTGGCTTTGTCGAGTGTCATTAACGGGTTAGGCAGAGCGGTTGGCTCGGCAAATTCAAAATCAAATGGCGAGTCAACGTGTGCTGGGGCAAGTTTTTCCATTCGCTCTAGCGCTTTAACACGGCTTTGTGCCTGTTTGGCTTTACTAGCTTTGGCTTTAAAGCGGGTAATGAACTGCTCAAGATGCGCTATTTGTTCTTGTTGTTTTTCAAACATGGCTTGCTGCTGCAATAGGCGCTCAGCTTTTTGGCGTTCAAACTGCGAGTAGTTACCTTTGTACACATTAATAAGTTGTTTATCTATATGCCAAATTTGATCAACCACAGCATCTAAAAACTCACGATCATGAGAAATAAGTACTAGCGTGCCGGTGTAGGCACGTAAAAAACGCTCGAGCCAATACACGGCATCTAAATCTAGGTGGTTTGTTGGCTCATCCAGTAATAGTAAGTCGGCATCGCGAATAAGCGCTTGGGCTAAGTTTAAGCGCATGCGCCAACCACCCGAAAATGCACTTACCGGGTTTTCTATTTGATTATTAGCAAAGCCTAAACCATGTAACAGCTCACCTGCTTTGGCTTCAATGCTATAGCCTTTAATATTTTCAAGCTGAATATGCACTTTAGCTTGAGTGTCGCCATCGTTATTTTGCTCGGCTTCACGCAACGCAATTCTTAGTGCGTAGTATTCAGGGTGGCCTTGCAGTACGTAATCTATGGCGCTTATTTCAAGGGCGGGGGTTTCTTGTTTTACTGAGGCCAGTGACCAATCCTTAGGAATACTGCAATTACCGCCATCTAACGAAAGCTCAGACTTTAATAAACTAAATAGCGTTGACTTACCACAGCCATTGGCACCAACAAGGCCTACTTTGTGCTCTGGAAATAATGTAGCCGATGCATTTTTTAATAAAGCTTTGCCACCGCGAAGCAGTTCTATTTCTGAGATTTGGATCATAAATACGTTACTTTACTGTGCCTTGATTGAATTGCCGCCATTATAACACGGATCTTATTAGCCATATCAATCGTATCAAGTAGGCAAATATTGCGATAAAATAACGTCAGTCAAAATGGTAGGAAAAGCGAAGTGAAACATAAAAAACGATTTATTGCTGGAGCAACGTGTCCTGAGTGTAAAACCATGGATATGTTAATGCTTTACAAAGAGCACGACGTAGAAAAAGTTGAATGTATGCAGTGTGGCCATAAAATGGCTCAACCAGAGCAGGCTGTGCAGGCATCAACACGCCAATTTGAACAGATCATTGGCGTGTTTAATCCAGGCGATTAGTGCCTTGTTAGTGCTGCTTAATAATGCGGCGGCGGTGGCTCTGGCATATTCGACATCATAGGCTGTGATGACTGCGACTCTTTAAGTTTTTCAGCCAGCAACTCGGTTTGGCGCTTTATTTTTGCCATCTGTTGCTGGTGAACTTTTATTTCATCATTTAAAATTTCAATCGTTTCGTCTTGAAAAGCCACTTTAGCCTCAAGCTCCATTAACCGATGTTCAATTGTGTTCATTTGGTTCTCGTATAATAAAGCGCTCAGCGATTCCGCTTGAGCTTTCAGTTAACAATGATTTACCGTTATCTGTAAATGTCACATCAAGTACCACTGCCGATTTTGGCTTACTGCCTTCTCTTGGGGTCACTTGCCATGTTTGAATTTTTTCACCACTGTTTAGCTGCCATAAATCCACTCGTTTGTTGGGTGAACCGGTTGCTAATAAAGTACCTTGGTCGTTAAAGCGCACCGCAGTAAAAATTTTCTGACGCGCAATATACTTTAGTTTACTAACAAGGTCACCTGTAGTCAGCTTCCATACATTTGCTTGTGCCATACTGTCTGCGGTAAAAGCATAACGTCCTTGAGGATCTAAAGCGACTTGGGTTACTCGGGTTGGGTGATTAAAGCGATGGATAACTTGTCCACTTTGGGTATCCCATAAGTAGGCCACATAATCGTTTGAGCCGCTCAATGCATAGCGCCCATTAGGTGATAGGTCTACAGTGTTTACTTTATCTTGGTGGCCTAAAAATTCAATGCGTCTGCCAGTGTTAAGGTTTATAAATACCACAACGCCATCGCTGCGCCCGTAAATAACACTGTTGCCTTGGTTACTAATGGCAATATCGCGGATGCTGGCTTTTTGTATTTTGTAAAAGCCTTTATTTTTGCCTGAGGCTATATCCCAAACGGCAAAGGTGGTTTTTTCGGCGGTAACAGCCACGCTATTATCAAAAGCAATGGCTACGGCATAAACTAAGCTATCTTCAGCCTGTTGTTGAAACCATTGGTATTTAAGCGCTTGCTGTTGATTATCCCAAAGGGCGACCCCATGATTGATAGAAGACACTAAGCTGTATTGACCATCATGCGATAGTGCGGATGAGAAAGCACCTTGTGCTGTGTGCTCAAAACTAGCCACTGCTTGTTGTTTTTCATCACTACATGCAATTGTTAATAAACAGCAGGTAGCAACTAAAAAAGTACGAAATAACGACATATTACAGGTATTTCCTCTTAACTCTTCGTGACTGAGAGGTTAGACTAGGTTGCGAAAAACGCCTAGGTTGTTTGTCTAATCACTGGATATGTTTTTAGTTTAGCTATTAAACAAGCAGCCTACCATGTAGGCCGTTAATCTTTAACTAGTAATATTACAATAAATGACAACTGCAAAGTGTGTCGGAGATTTAAAATGAGAAAGACGATTAAATTGTCATTGATTGCAGCGTCAGTTTTAGCGCTTACAGCTTGTAATCAAGAAGCAAAAAAAGAGCAAGCAGACGTTAAGCTAGATACTGTAGCGCAACAACAAGCATACGGTATTGGTGCATCTGTAGGTAACTTTTTAAATAAAGACCTAGCAGATAAAAAAGAGATTGGTATCGAATTAGATCAAGCATTATTAATGCGTGGCTTTGAAGATGCACTTGCTGGTAATGCTAAAATTGACGAAGAGAAAATTCGTGAAGTATTAACAGCATTAGATGAGTCAGTGCGTACTAAACAAGAAGAAAAAGCAAAAGTAGAGTCTGAAAAAAGCAAAGTTGAGGGTGAAAAATACCTAACTGAGAATGCTAAAAAAGAAGGCGTAATGGTTACTGAGTCTGGTTTACAGTACGAAGTAATGAGCGAAGGCGAAGGCGCTAAGCCAGTAGCGACTGACGTAGTTAAAGTGCATTATAAAGGTACTCTTTTAGACGGTACTGAATTTGATAGCTCTTACTCACGCAACGAGCCAACAACTTTCCCACTAAACCGTGTTATTCCTGGTTGGACTGAAGGTTTACAACTTATGACTGTTGGTTCTAAGTACAAATTTACCATTCCTTCAGATCTTGCTTACGGTGATCGTGATTTAGGTAAAATTCCTGCTAATTCAACACTTATTTTTGAAGTTGAATTATTAGAAATTCAAAATGATGCAGAAGCTGCCGCTGCAGAATAAGTATTTATATAAAACAAAAAAGGGACCTTAGGTCCCTTTTTTATTGCACTGAATAACTAATTAGTCAGTGTGGTTAGAATATAAGTTATCAATTAACTCATCTTCGAGTGCAAAGCGCGCTTCGAGTGCTTCACCAATAATCGATAGGTCATTATCAAATCCGACTAACAAATCTTCTGCGTCTACTTCAGCGTACTTGTCATTGAAATCTAGAGCAATGTCAGTGGTATCTGAAATACGTGGGTATATAGTATTTGCTAGTTGTTGGCTTTCTAGGCCTTTCTTTTCGCAAGCTTTAGCAATATCGTCGTACACTTCAAAGTGGCCGGCCGATAGGTAATCCATTAAGATTTGGCAAAATGCTTGAATTTGTGATGGTTCAGGCAAAGATTGATCTTTTTTCTCGTAAGGTGAAAAGCCTGCAATTTTACAATAAAGCACAATCAGCTCTTGGCGTTCGTTTAACCAATTGTCGATGACCGTATGGCTACCCCCCCACTTTTGTTGAGCTTTTTCTACACGCTTCAGCATAATTCTTCTCCTAAGCTGGGTTGGATTTTTAATTGGTAATAAAGTTTCTATCATCCAAGATATATTTAATTGGCGTGTATATCAACAAGTAAAATAGATGTAGTACCACAGAGGGTTTTGTTTAAGGTATAAGTTGTAAGTAATTTATTTCAGGCAAGAAAAAACCACCTGTTACGGTGGTTTAATTTCTTTATTAGACTTGTTTAAACAAGCATTCTTATTTTTATTAGAGATTTTTATTATTTTTGTATTAACGATTTTTGTTATTGTTTTGTTAACGCGGGAGTAACAATACCAAGCTTTTTTAAATGTTGCAAATAGTTTAATGAAAAGTTTTTATTATTAACGTTTGTTAGGTTGTTTTATATACAAAACGAAATGAAAACTAAAAATTACTTGATCTGGCGCTACTCTGTGGCGATTTAATCGCTTAGCGATAGAGAGGGCGCAAATATGGTGGTACAATCTTGCACAATTTCTAAAAGCCCTAGGACTCTATACGCTATGAGCGAATTAAAAAACGACCGTTATTTACGTGCCCTTGCCAAGCAACCTGTTGATGTCACGCCAGTATGGATGATGCGTCAAGCTGGACGTTATTTACCTGAATACCGTGCTACACGTGCACAAGCGGGCGATTTTATGAGCCTGTGTAGAAATGCTGAGTTAGCCTGTGAAGTAACTTTACAGCCTCTGCGCCGTTACCCGTTAGATGCCGCTATTTTATTTAGTGATATTTTAACTATTCCCGATGCAATGGGATTAGGTTTGTACTTTGAAACAGGTGAAGGCCCTAAGTTTGAACGCCCAATCTCATCATTAGCCGATGTTAAAAAAATTCCAAAACTTGATCCTACCGATGAGCTTGGCTACGTAATGAATGCTGTAAGCACTATTCGTCGTGAGCTTAAAGGTGAAGTGCCATTAATTGGTTTCTCGGGTTCACCTTGGACACTTGCAACTTATATGGTTGAAGGCGGAAGCAGTAAGGTTTTTGGTAAAATCAAAAAAATGGCGTTTGCTGAGCCACAAACACTGCATTTATTGCTTGATAAGCTAGCTGATTCAGTGATTGATTACTTAAACGCGCAAGTTAAAGCGGGTGCACAATCGCTGATGATATTTGATTCGTGGGGCGGTGTATTGAGCCCGCGTGACTACAATGAGTTTTCACTGCAGTATATGCATAAAATCGTTGATGGTTTAATTCGCGAAAATGATGGCCGTAAAGTACCGGTTACTTTATTCACTAAAAATGGTGGCCAATGGATTGAGGCAATTGCAGCAACAGGTTGTGATGCAGTAGGCCTAGATTGGACTATTAATATTGGTGATGCCAAACGTCGTGTTGGCGATAAAGTGGCACTACAAGGCAATATGGATCCTTCAATGCTACACGGCACGCCAGATCGTATTCGCCAAGAAGTCGGCACTATTTTAGAAGACTTTGGCACTGGCAATGGTCATGTATTTAACTTAGGTCATGGTATTACACCTGATGTTGATCCAGAAAATGCGGGTGTATTTATTAACGCTGTGCATGAGCTAAGTGCACAATATCATAAGTAAGTTGTGAACTAGCAATAAAAAGCCCGCTAATTAGCGGGCTTTTTTGTGCAAACTATTTTACTTAAGTTTTTACTTAAACAAGCGGTTTAAGCCATTTAATGCCGCAACTCGATAAGCTTCTGCCATTGTTGGGTAGTTAAACGTTGTATTTACAAAGTAGTCGATGGTGTTGCCACCATTTTTTTGTTCCATTATAGCTTGGCCAATGTGAACAATTTCAGAGGCACGCTCGCCAAAGCAATGCACGCCAAGTACTTCTTTGGTTTCAGTGTGGAACAATATTTTTAAGCTACCCACATCGGTGCCTGCAATTTGTGCGCGTGCTAAGTGTTTAAATTGCGCACGTCCCACTTCGTACGGTACTTTTGCGGCAGTTAATTGCTGCTCTGTTTTACCAACAGAACTCATTTCAGGAATAGTATAAATACCGGCTGGAATATCAATAATCAGCTTTTCATCGCAGTTACCAGAAGCGATGGCATCTGCGGCAATCCGGCCTTGGTCAAAGGCTGCACTAGCAAGGCTTGGGTAGCCAATAACATCGCCTACTGCGTATACATTGTCTATTTCTGTTTGGTAGGTTTCGTTTACTTTTACTTGTCCGCGGCTATCTGCTTTTAAGCCAATCGCTTCTAAATTCAGTGTATCGGTATTACCAGTACGGCCATTGGCAAATAAAATGCAGTCAGCCTTTACACGTTTACCTGATTTTAAATGCATAACAACACAGTCATCGCGGGTTTCAATGCGATCAAATTCTTCGTTATGACGAATAACAATGCCACTATTCCAAAAGTGATAGCTAAGCGCATCAGATATTTCAGCATCCATAAACGCAAGTAGGCGATCGCGAGTATTTACTAAATCAACCTTTGCACCTAGCCCTTTAAAGATAGATGCGTATTCACAGCCAATTACACCCGCGCCGTATATAAGTACGCGATGCGGGTCGTGTTCAAGGCCTAAAATTGTGTCACTTTCATAAATACGCGAATGGGTAAAATCAACACCTGGTGGGCGATAAGGGCGTGAGCCGGTAGCAATAACAATAGTTTGTGCAGTTAGGCGTTCAGTTGAACCGTCATTACGTCTAATTTCAATAGTGTGCTTATCAACAAAGCTAGCATCGCCTTGAAACATATGAATGCGGTTACGATCGTAAAAGCTGCTGCGTAAGTTTGATTGCTTTGAAATTACCGAGCTGGCATGGCGTAAAATATCTGGAAAAGTAAGTCTTACTGGGCGCTCACCTACGTTAAACAAAGGGTTTGCTTTGTATTCGATATAGCGACTAACCGAATGGCGAAGTGCCTTTGAAGGAATGGTTCCCCAGTGAACACAACCACCACCAACAGCAGTTTGGCGTTCAATAACCGCTACTTTTTTGTTACTTTTAGAGAGGTTCATAGCGGTCCCTTCACCGCCAGGACCCGTGCCAATAATGATTGCATCATATTGGTAGCTCACGGGTACTTTTTTCTTTTCTGGTTGTTTGGCCACAGCCACTCCTATTTTAACTAAAAGAGGCTTTTAATAACCTCGCATTAAGTGCTAGCCATGCCTGTTTTTGTGTTTCCCAGGCGGCTTCAAGCTCGTGATATTGTGCCATTAATGCCGACTTTTCACACTGCTTTGCCATATTATTTTTTTTAGCTTCCAACACTTGTTTTTGTAATGAGCAATAATTTTGCAGCTTTTTAAGCAACAAATCGTACTCTTGTTGTAATAATGTAAGCTTATCTTGCGCTAAAGGCAATTTTGCAAGGCGACCTTGTGTTTTGCTCATTAAGGTTTCTGCTTTAGCTTTTTCAATGCGCTCAACCGGTGTACGCTTTAATTTACTCGCTAAACCAATGGCAGCGAGTGAGCGGATCATCCATTTTGTTGGGTCGTAATGAAACCATTTAATGCCATTACGGTAATCGCTGGCAAAAATATGATGGAAGTTATGATAACCCTCACCGTAGGTAAATAGTGCTAAAAAGCCATTGTCTCTCGCGGTATTTTTTTCAGTGTAAGGACGTGAACCCCAAATGTGTGCTACTGAGTTAATAAAAAAGGTAAAGTGCTGACTCAGCACTAAACGCAATAAGCCTGCTAACAGTAACATGCCCCATACATCACCAAGCATTAAGCCGAGTACTAGCGGTAAACCAACATTCATGGCAATTACCAATTTTAAGTAATGCTTGTGCTGCCACATAACAATTTTATTTCGCTGTAAATCACGACAGTTGCTGTAATCATCGTAGCTGTCGCCTTGGTAGTCGCGAAGCATCCAGCCAATGTGACTGTACCAAAAGCCATTAGTGGCGGCATAAGGGTCTTTAACTGGGTCATCAACTTGACCATGGTGAATTCGATGATCGCTACTCCAATGCAGCGCACTGTTTTGTAGCGCAAAGGCACCACCAAGGGCAAAAATAAATTCAACCACAGGGTGAGCGTTGTAAGTTTTGTGCGCCCATAAACGATGGTAGCCCGCGGTGATCGATAATCCTGCAAAAAACATGCAAGCTACAAAAGCAACCCACTGCGTGCCTGTAAAGCCATAGTTAAACCCATACCAAGGTACAAGTGTAATAGCAGCCAAAAACGTCAGGCTAAAGAAAAGGACGTTGGTCCATATAATCGGTGGTTTTTTCATGTTTCTCATTTCTCAGCGTACAACTGTACGCTAAAATAATATTTCAATCTGCTGCCGTCAAGTATTAGACTGTACTATTAGCTATTTTTTTAATTAAAAATTTATTACAAATTCACTCAGGGAGCTGTTGATGTCGGGTGTTAGAGCACAACAGAAACAAAAAACACGACAAGCATTAATTGAAGCTGCATTTAATCAACTTAGTGCTGATCATAGCTTTTCTAATTTAAGCTTGCGTGAAGTAGCACGCGAAGCTGGTATTGCGCCTACCTCTTTTTATCGTCACTTTAAAGATATGAACGAGTTGGGCTTAACCATGGTTGATGAAGCGGGTTTAACCCTGCGCCAGCTGATGCGCCAAGCACGCAGACGAATAGCCAGTGGTGGCAGTGTCATCAACACCTCTGTGGTTACTTTTATGGAGTTTATTGATAACTCAAGCAATCAGTTTAGACTTTTGCTGCGTGAACGCTCAGGTACCTCAAAAGCATTTAGAGCAGCAGTGGCACGTGAAGTGAAACACTTTATTTTAGAACTCGCACATTATTTAGAAAGTGAAACCCCCTGCGATGCTATTCATGCGTATATTCAGGCAGAAGCCATGGTTACTTTGGTATTTAATGCAGGCGCTGAAGCGCTCGATATTGAAGGTCAGCAACGCGATGAACTGATTGAGCGAGTTATATGGCAGTTACGTTATATTACGCGCGGCGCGTCAAATTACGTACGTGCTGAAAATAAAGAATAAATATTAAAAAAGTTAAAATAAGCGCTGTATTTTACAGCGCTTATTAATTTAAACCTGCTCTAGGTTTAAGTTGGATATTTTATTCTGCTATCCAATTTTGTTTGAATTTTAAATCCCCAGAAAGTCCCCTTTAATTATTTGTTTGGTATTTTTATGCTTGCGCCAACTGCGTTGCAATGATAAAAATAAGCTTCATTGGACACACACACAAGAAAACAGATGCAAACTATTCGCTTAATTACACTAAACCTAAACCTCTTACTGCTGTGGCAAGTGAGCGGGGATTAGTGTGTTTGCATTGAGCTAAACATTAAAAACCCCGCAACCGCGGGGTTTTTTTTATCTCGCTGCAGGGATAAATCGAAATTTGGGTAATACAGGAATTGAGGGGCAGTTATGCAACAGCAAGATAAAGTATGGATTTTTGATACCACCTTACGTGATGGTGAGCAGGCACTAAAAGCAAGCCTAACAGAAGACGATAAAGTTCAACTGGCGCATACCATTAGCCGCTTAAATGTGGATGTAATGGAAGTGGGGTTTCCGGTGTCGAGCCCAGCTGACTTTCGCTCAGTGCAACGTATTGCCACCGAGGTTAAAGGCCCTATTATTTGTGGCTTAGCTCGCTCGGTTGCCAAAGATATCGAGGCCTGTGGCGATGCGCTGCGCGCTGCACAGCAAAGCCGTATTCATACTTTTATTGCCACCAGCCCGCTTCATCTTGAACACAAGTTGCGTATGAGTCTTGATGATGCCACTGCAATGGCTGTTAAATCTATTAAATTAGCGCGTAACTATACCGATGATGTTGAGTTTTCGTGTGAAGATGCTGGGCGTACACCGCATTGGGATTTATGCAAAATTGTTGAGCAAGCAATTAATGCCGGTGCATCAACAATTAATTTGCCTGATACAGTCGGTTTTGTCACCCCAGATGAATACGCAGCAATGATCCGTCATTTAATGAATAACGTGCCAAATATAGATAAAGCGCGTTTAAGTGTACATTGCCACAACGATTTAGGTTTAGCCGTTGCCAACTCCGTGGCCGCAGTGCAAGCCGGTGCACGCCAAATTGAATGCACCATTAATGGTATAGGTGAGCGTGCGGGGAACTGTTCACTTGAAGAAGTGGCAATGATCATGAAAATGCGTAAAGACCACTTAAACGTATATACCGACATAAAAAGCGAAGAAATTTATCGCGCCTCTCGTCAAGTGGCCAAAATTTGTAATATGCCGGTACAGCCAAATAAAGCGATTGTTGGCGAAAATGCGTTTGCTCATAGCTCAGGTATTCATCAAGACGGTGTATTAAAAGCGCAAAACACTTATGAAATTATGTCACCAGAAAGTGTTGGCGTACCAAGTAATCAATTAAATATGACCTCACGTTCAGGCCGTCATGTTATAGAACACCGCTTAGAAGAATTAGGCTATCAAAAATCAGATTACGACATGGATAGCTTATACCAAAGTTTCGTTGCGCTGGCTGATCAAAAAGGCACAGTATACGACTACGACTTAGAGGCCATGATTTACTTTAATCAAATTAACGACAAAGACGAAAAGTACCAGTTAGAGTTTGTTAACTCTGCGTCTAATTCACAATCGGTGGCCAGCTCAACCATAGGCTTGCTGATTGATGGCGAAGCAAAACAAGAAGCCGCAACAGGTAATGGTCCAGTTGAAGCTTCGTTTGCTGCTATTGAGCGCTTAACAGGTATGAGTGTTGAAATGATTGAATACAATTTAGAGGCCACCGGCCAAGGCGCCAGCTCATTAGGGCAAGTGAATATTATTGCTAAATACGATGGTCATCCCTATCACGGTGCTGGTATTGCGGCCGATGTGGTCGAAGCCTCAGTACGGGCTATGGTTCGGGTTTATAACTTAATTTATCGAGCACAAAAAGTGTCTGATTTAAAACAACAAAGGAAAGCAGGATGAGTAAAACACATTACAGCGTTGCCGTATTAGCAGGCGACGGTATTGGCCCAGAAGTTATGGCAGCTGCAGAGCAAGTACTTGACGCAGTCAGTGATAAATTTGGTTTTACTCTGAACCGTGAGCACCACGCGATTGGCGGCGCAGCCATTGATGAATTTGGCAAAGCACTTCCTGATACCACTTTAAAAGCCTGTGAAAACGCCGATGCTATTTTATTTGGCTCCGTGGGTGGTCCTAAGTGGGAAAACCTACCAACGAATGAACAACCAGAGCGTGCCTCATTATTACCGCTACGCAAACATTTTGGTTTGTTTTGTAATTTGCGCCCAGCGCAGTTATTACCTGCATTAAACGCAGCATCACCACTTCGTGCTGATATTAGTGAAAAAGGCTTTGATATTTTGTGTGTGCGTGAGCTAACCGGCGGTATTTATTTTGGTGAAAAAGGTCGCAGTGGCGAAGGTGCTGAAGAAGCGGCATTTGACACCCAAACATACTCGCGTAAAGAAATTGAGCGTATTGCACGTTTTGCTTTTGAGGCCGCTAAATTGCGCAGCAATCATGTAACCTCGGTTGATAAAGCCAATGTTTTAGCATCAAGTGTACTTTGGCGTGAAGTAGTCACTGAAGTGAGTAAAGAGTTTCCTGAGGTGAGCTTAGATTATATTTATGTAGATAATGCAGCGATGCAGCTAGTTAAACAGCCTAGCCAGTTTGATGTATTACTGTGCGATAACTTATTTGGCGACATTTTATCGGACGAATGCGCGATGATCACTGGCTCAATGGGGCTATTACCTTCGGCTAGCTTAAATCAATCAGGCTTTGGCTTGTATGAACCCGCGGGTGGCTCAGCGCCCGATATCGCCGGAAAAGGGGTCGCTAACCCTATTGCACAAATTTTAAGTGCCGCATTAATGTTACGTTATTCATTAGGACAAGATGAAGCGGCTCGCACCATTGAAAAAGCAGTTGCAGAGGCGGTTGAAGCGGGTGTGGGGACGCCTGATATTTATCCGCAGGGCGGCTACACCACCACCGATGTTGCAGCGGCTATTGTTTCACGCATTTAACTATTAAAGCCACAGCACCGTTAGGCTGTGGCTCAATCAGATCAGGGAGTTAGCAAGTGGCTCAAACTTTATACAATAAAATTTGGCAAGCACACACGGTTGCCAGCATCAACGAGCAAACCGATTTACTTTATATTGACCGTCATTTAGTACACGAAGTGACGTCGCCACAAGCATTTGCAGGTTTACGTGAAAAAAATCGTAAAGTGCGCTGTCCAGAAAAAACCATTGCGACCATGGATCATAATGTTTCAACTAAAAGCCGTTCATTAGATGCAGCCAGCGAAGTCTCTAAAAATCAACTAATGGCACTGGATGCAAACTGTAAAGAATTTGGTATTTTGCTGTACGACCTAAATTCAGTAAATCAAGGTATAGTACATGTGATTGGCCCAGAGCAAGGGATCACTTTGCCAGGCACCACCATAGTATGCGGCGATAGTCATACCTCAACCCACGGCGCGTTTGGAGCGCTTGCCCATGGTATTGGAACCTCAGAAGTTGAGCACGTATTAGCTACGCAAACGCTACAGCAAAAAAAGGCTAAGTCGTTAAAAATTCAAATTAACGGTGTGTTACGCCCAACAGTAACTGCTAAAGATTTAATTATGGCGGTTATAGGTAAACTAGGCACTGCTGGTGGTACGGGTTATGTGGCTGAATTTTGTGGCGAAGGCATAGAGGCGCTTTCTATGGAAGCGCGCATGACGTTGTGTAACATGAGTATTGAAATGGGTGCCAAGGCAGGTTTAATTGCCCCAGATAAAATCACTTACGAGTACTTAAAAGGGCGTCCATTTGCACCAAAAGGCGCTGATTTTGACGCCGCTGTTGCCTACTGGGAAACCTTAAAAACTGATGATGGCGCAACCTTTGACTTAGAGGTAAAGCTAGATGCTGCTAATATTCAACCACAAATCACCTGGGGGACTAACCCAGAGCAAGTGATTGGCGTTGACGAATGTATTCCAGATCCAGACAAAGAAACTGATTTAATTAAAGCTGATGCCATTCGTAGTGCACTTAAATACATGGGTTTAAAAGCGGGCGATAAGTTATCAACTGCCAAAGTAGACACAGTATTTATTGGCTCATGCACCAACAGCCGCATTGAAGATTTACGCGCCGCTGCAAAAATTGTTGAAGGCAAGCAAGTGGTTGCTGGCGTTGAGGCATTAATTGTTCCTGGCTCAGGTTTGGTTAAACAACAAGCAGAAGATGAAGGCCTTGCCGACATATTTAAAGCTGCAGGATTTGAATGGCGTGAGCCGGGTTGTTCTATGTGTTTAGCAATGAATGACGATCGCTTAGGTGCAGGTAAGCGCTGTGCATCTACATCTAACCGTAACTTTGAAGGACGCCAAGGTCGAGGTGGGCGTACACACTTAGTGAGCCCAGCAATGGCGGCAGCGGCAGCAATACATGGCCACTTTGTTGATATTAGAGGAGAAGCCTAATGAGCATTTATTTTAGTGGCTTAATGGCCCCACTTGATAAAAACAATGTCGATACCGACCAAATTATTCCAAAGCAGTTTTTAACTTCAACCAGCCGTGATGGTTTTGATGCTGCGCTATTTTACGATTGGCGTTATTTAGATAATGGCGAGGCAAACCCTGATTTTATTTTGAACCGTCCTTGCTATCAAGGCGCGCAAATACTACTAACCCGCGATAATTTTGGTTGTGGTTCATCACGTGAGCACGCACCATGGGCGCTTAAACAATATGGTTTTGAAGTGATTTTGGCTGAAAGCTTTGCTGATATTTTCTTTAATAACTGTGGTAATAACCAAATGCTTGCTATTGCATTGCCAGCGCAAATATTAGAAGACTTATTTGTGTTAAGTGAGCAGCATGACGATATTCACATTGATGTGGATTTAGAAAACCAGCAATTGCGCAGCAATAAATTTGCGCCAATCAGCTTTGATATTCGCAAAGACGTGAAAGAGCGTTTATTAAGTGGCTTAGACTTTATCGGTGTAACCGAGACCCTGAACCCACAAATTGATGCATTTGAAGCAAAACTTGCTGCTGAGCGTCCTTGGCAGTGAATAGTTTAAAAGATACTAGATAGTAAAACGCGGCATAAGCCGCGTTTTTTATTGCTGTCAGATGCTGTTCATCGTGATTATTGTCTTTGTGTTTGTTTAAACGCTAAGCTAATTTTTTACATGTTTAGGGATACATTATGAAATTATTAACAGCTGCAGCACTAATGCTTGCATCAACCGCTGCAATAGCACGCCCTGCGCCTTTAGTATCAATTCCAAGCCATGATGGCTTTTTTGATAATATTGTTGCCCATTGTGGTAAAGCTTTTGAAGGTAAAGTAACGGTTGATAATGCCACAGGGCCGAGTTCATTTGCCGATAAAAAATTAGTTATGCATGTGCGTAAGTGTAATGAACGTGAGCTACAAGTGCCGTTTCATGTGGGTGATGACGCCTCACGTACGTGGATCATCACAAAAACAGGCAGTGGGTTGAGTCTAAAACACGATCACCGCCATAAAGATGGTACTGATGATGTATCAACTATGTATGGTGGCCATACGCTTGATGCGGGTTTTACTAACATGCAGTCATTCCCTGCTGATCAGTATTCAAAAGAGTTATTTGTTAGCCAAGGCATACCACAATCGGTTGGCAATACATGGCAAATGTATATTTACCCTGAAAAGTTCACTTACCGACTCATTCGCCAAGGTCGCGAATTCCGCGTTGACTTTGATTTAACTAAGCCTATCACACCACCGGCTGCACCATGGGGGTATGGTGTTAACTAATCTTTTTATATTAAAACCACTGGCTGTTTTAACGCTCAGTGGTTTTATGGAAGCATAACGAGGTGTTATTTCTTTGAGGTTTTTTCTGCAGGCATTTCACACTGCACAAATACACTCAGTGGTGGCTGATAAGCGCGTGGTTTAGTTGGAAAGCGCTCATACTCTTGCACGCCTTCAGTTACTTTTAACATGAAAGGGTTATCGCGACATAAACGGTTTGCGTGGCGCAATAAAAACACACTTTGGTTTCTAAAATGTGGATAGTCATCAGACTGTATTTCTAAGTGGTAATTGTTAGTGTCTATTTGAGTTTGCTTGTAATGCACCTTTTCATCAAAGTCATAGAGTCGCTGCATTTCAGTTTGTTCTGCCGACACATTCGAACACGCTGTTAAAAATACCCAGCTAATACTTCCATATATATAATGATTTGCTTTTCTGCTCATAAACCTTTAACTCCATCTTGATTTTGGGTAGTGTGATCAGCATATCTATTACACCCGTTATGATATAAGTCTAACACCCAAAAAGGGGAAATGTGATGTTCAAGCAAATTAAACAGCTTTTTTCGAGTATTGATCAGCAAGATTATGATATTGAACAACATGATTTAAAAACAGCGGTTGCCGCGTTATTAATTGAGGTAATGCGAGCGGATAACGATTTACAGGCAGATGAGCAGCATACGCTAAGTCTGACATTAAAAAAGTATTTTGATTTAACTGATGAAGCAGTCGATGAGCTAACTGAGCAGGCAAGTTCGAGCTTAGATGACGCCATTGATTATTTTCAATTTTCAAAGCAAATTAATAATCAATGCAGTGCAAAGCAGCGCATTGAAATAGTTGAACTACTCTGGCGATTAGCATACTCAGATGGTGAACTTGATCCACAAGAAGAATACGTTATTCGTCGTGTTGCAAACCTATTGTACGTTACCCATGAAGACTTTATTGCTGCAAAGCTTGCAGCAACAAAGTTGTAGCGAATGTTTATTTTAGTTTACTTGCTACGCTAACCAACTGCTGCGCAAGGCCGGCTACTTTTTCAGCGGTAGCAGGGTCGTTAATACGGCCGTTTTCGTCTAACAAAGTATGAATAGCCGGTACAGCTAATTGATTGGCTAATACTAAACTGCCAATGCCAGATAAAATATCACGCACGTGATTTAAGCCACGTAAGCCGCCAAGTCCACCTGGTGATGCTGCAAATAATGCGGTTACTTTATTTGCAAATGCAGGCTCTGCGCCTTGTTCGGTGCGCGATGCCCAATCAATGGCATTTTTTAACACCGCGGTAATAGAACCATTATATTCTGGGCTGGCCAGTAAAATACCATCGGCTGTGCGCAGTTTGTCCTTTAATTGTTGTACGCCGGCTGGTGTGCCTTGTGCTTCTAAATCTTCATCAAACATTGGTATGGCTAAGTCTGCAAGTTTAATCACTTCCACTTCAGCGCCACTTTCTAGTGCAAAACGTGCAGCTTCATTAATAAGTTTTTGATGGAAGCTGTCTTTACGTAAGCTACCTGCTAGGGCAATAATTTTTGGTGTAGTCATGAGTTGATCCTGATGCTGATTGTGTATAGGTATGACTTTAACAAATAATTACTTGCAGAAAAGCCAAATAAACGCAAAACTTGTGTGCATATATGCACAGTTTGAAGAGTGGTTACCATGGCAATTCAATTTGATGATTGGCAAGATCTTAAGGTTGCTTTTGAGGTGGCGCGGTTAGGTACTTTAACTGCAGCAGCCGAAGCGCTAGATGTGCATCATAGCACGGTGCTCAGACGAATTAATAACTTAGAAAAAAGCTTAAATGCGCGATTATTCCACCGCCATGCTCGTGGCTACAAAGTCACAGAGATTGGCGCTAAGTTATTTACCACAGCACAAGCAATTAACGGTGAGCTAGAGCGTTTACACAGTGACATAATTGCAGCAGATAGTACCTTACAAGGTAGTTTGTTACTCACCACTGTGAGTGGTTTTATAGATGTATTAAGTGAGGTATGCGAGCAGTTTCAAACCTTGCATCCGCAAGTGCAATTACAAGTGATTATGGATCAAAAGCGTTTGCGCTTAGACCATGGCCAAGCACATATCGCTGTAAGAGCAGGCCCTAGACCGGATGAAGGTGATTATATTGCGCAGCACTTGGCGGCACTCTCGTCAGGATTTTATGCCTCAAAACATTACATTAGTCGTTATGGCTTGCCACAAACGTTAGCACAACTCTCGGTGCATAATTTTGTATCGGGTGTGGCTGGGTATAATGGCAAAGTGCCTTATTTTTCGTGGGTTGATGAAAATATCCCCTCGTCGCAAGTTAAACTTAGAGTATCAGAAACCTCAGAGGCTACTCGCGCCATCGTTAAGGGGCTAGGGATTGGCGGATTACAACATGATGTTGCAGCGCAATACTCTGATTTAGTGCCTGTATTACCTAACGAACTTAGTTGGCCTACTGACTTATGGTTAGTGACGCATCATTTAGTGCATCGTACTGCGAAAGTGCAAGCGTTTAGTCAGTTATTAAAAACCTATTTTAAGCAGCGTAAATTAAGTTAAAAAAGCTACAACGATTTTTTTATAGAAATACCCAAGCGCTTGGCTAGCCGTGTTAAGTTAGCGCGGTCGACCTGTAAACTACGCGCTGTGCTTGCCCAGTTATAATTATGTTGTTTAAGTTGCTGTATAATAAGCTGCTGAGTGTAAGTATCGGTGGCTTGTTTTAACGAAATGTTGTTTGTTAAAGGTGTGGTTGCAAGCTGGTTTGAGTGTTCAAGAGCTAAGGTGTTAACAGCGCTTAAATTTAGCTCGCAATGCTCTGGCTCAATAGTAATAATTGGTTGCTGCCATTGATGCTGTTTAGCTTTTAATGCGGCGCGATTAATAACATGTTCCAGCTCTCTTACATTGCCAGGCCAGTCATATTTTTTTAGCAGTAATTGCGTTTCAATGCTGAGTTTTAGCTGTTTAATCGCAAGCTTACGAGCTGTTTTTTCCAAAAAATAACCGGCTAATAAAATAACATCTTCATCACGGGCTTTTAACGGTGCCACGCTTAACGGGTACACACTTAGGCGATGATATAAGTCGGCGCGAAATCGCCCCTGTTCTACTTCGTGTTTCAAATCACGGTTAGTGGCTGCAATCACTCTAACATCAACATATTTAAGTTCATCTTCACCAACGGTTTGTACTTCGCCACTTTGCAGTACCCGTAATAATTTACTTTGCATTGCTAGTGGTAGCTCGCCTATTTCATCCAAAAATAAGGTACCGCCATCGGCTAATTGAAACTTACCTTGGCGAGCATTTTGTGCCCCCGTAAAGGCGCCTTTTGCATGGCCAAAAAATTCACTTTCGGCGAGGTTTTCAGGCAGTGATGCACAATTTAAATGGATCAATGGCTGATCTTTGCGTGCTGAATGCAAGTGAATATTACGCGCCACCAACTCTTTGCCGACCCCAGTATCACCTAAAATTAATACACTAAAATTAGAGGCTGCAACCAGCTTTATTTCGTTTTTAAGGGTTTGTATTACTGGGCTTTGGCCAATAATTTCACCACCATCTCGCTTGAGCGCCTCACGGTTTAACGCTTGTACTAATTCACTTGAGTGCTGGGCATGTTGTTTGTAATGGGCAAGCTCTAGGGCTGTTTTAAAGTGCGCACTGCACAAGGTTTGTAAGGTATTAAGCGTATCAGCGGTAATGCCGTCAAACGCATCAGCGTTTAGGCTATCAAAGGTCAAAATACCAAGCAGCGAATCTTTATCATAAAGCGGTAACCCTAAGCAGGCATGCACTGGAATATCACCCGTTTTAGCTAGTAGTAAGCCGTCATATGGGTCTGGGAGCGGGCAGTCATGTGCAAATTGCAGTGCCAAGCGGTGATTACAAATAGCATCAAGGCGAGGATGCTCTGCAATGTTAAAGCGCCTGCCTAAGCTATCAGGCATTAAACCTTTAATCGCTAAAGGCTTTAATTGCTCGCCTTGGCGAATTAACAAGGCGCTAGCATCACTTGGAATAACACGTTCAACCGTGGCTAAAAGTTGCTCGAAACTGTGGGCATGTAAGGTGCTTTGTGCAAGCTCCAAGGCAACTTGAGTCAGGTTGAATTGCTGATTCATGTCAAAATGACCTGTTAGTGTATTTAATTGGTTTTTATAGTAGGTCATAAAGACTCTTTTTGTAAAGTGAAATTAAATAACGCGTTGAATTTAAGAGTTTTATTTAATTGGCATGGTCTGTGTAATAACAAAATAACGAAAGCAGTTATTGGAGTTGTTATGAGCAGTATTTTTTTAGGACAGGTTAATTATTCAGTGAAGTCTAATTCTCTGTATTACCGTGTGCTATCTCATGCAAATAAGATGCTATGTATTAGCGTATTGGGGGTGTTGATTACGCTGTTAATAAGTTATCCCTATGCGGGCTACTTTTCTATACCGGTACAAATTTTTGCACACATTAGCACGATTGTTCTCGCGGCTATTCTCAAAGTGAGTTACGTACTGCGCTGTGTGGCACAGCATGGGCTGGGACAGGAGGTGCGCTAATGAAGCCCATAAACTTAGCCGAACCTATGCCAGCGCAGGTCGCATTTCATCAGGTATCACAATGGTCATTATGGATGTTGGCATTTAGACCCTTTTTTTTAGCTGGTGGATCACTAGCGTGTTTGTCTGTGGGTTATTGGTTACTTATTTTAAGTGGCGATGCACAGTGGTATTTAGTTATGCCTGCTAATTTGTGGCATGCACATGAAATGTTATTTGGTTTTGCGGGCGTGGTTGTGGCTGGCTTTTTACTTACTGCAGCACAAACATGGACCGGTGTTGCAAGTATTAACGGTAAACCATTGATGTGGCTTAGCCTAATATGGCTTAGTGCACGGCTTAGTTTTTTTGTAGTTGTGCCTAGCATTGCTCAGTTTAATGTTTATGCGGTACTGATTTTACAAGTTGTTTGGTGGCTCTCGGTAATTATAGTGTTAGCCAGCATGTTGATAAAAGCGAGCAGTAAACGCAACTACTTGTTTTTATTTATTCTTTCATTTTTATGTACGCTCAATATGTTGTATTTAATACTAGTGCTAAAAAA
Source organism: Pseudoalteromonas sp. S1612 (assembly GCF_005887175.1). Taxonomy (GTDB): domain Bacteria; phylum Pseudomonadota; class Gammaproteobacteria; order Enterobacterales; family Alteromonadaceae; genus Pseudoalteromonas; species Pseudoalteromonas undina. The sequence goes on from NZ_PNDH01000005.1 coordinate 29,168, forward strand.
CCAAACGCAGCTAGCGCTTGCAATGGTTGATACCGCAGTACTGGTTATAAGCTTGTTGGTGGGAGTTGTAGCTGGGCGTGTATTACCCTTTTTTACTGCCAAAGGGCTGGGCTTATCTAAGCAGGTACGCACACCAAACATAGATAAAGCTATTTTATACTTATCGGTATTGGCGATAGCATTATTTTTTATTAGTAAATTATTTTTCACTGTAATTAACCCGGCACTAGTTGTGATGAGTGCAGCGTTTTTGCATTTAGTTCGCGGTGTTTGCTGGTGGAACAAGCAAGTCCTAAAAGTCCCATTATTATGGTCGTTACACTTTGCGTATTTAGCTTTAGGTATAGGTTTAATGTTAGTGGCAATCAGTTTTTATAGCAGTGCAATACTGTTTAAAGATGCTCTGCATTTTATCACTATTGGTGGTATCGGCATGATGATTTTAGCCATGATGACACGCGTATCTCATGGGCATACCGGGCGCTCTTTGACTATTCCACATTATATGGCGGTTGCTTTTGCTTTAGTGTTAGTGGCTGGGATTACTCGTTCTTTACTGCCTTTTGTTATTGGGCCACACCTAGCTTGGCAGATCAGTGCTGTGCTTTGGTTACTGGCCTTTTTATTATTTTTAATTCACTGCACTCCTATATTAACGCGGCGTCGTGTTGATGGGCGTCGTGGTTAGTTCACCCATAGGAAACCAAAATGTTATCTGAAAAAACTATTGAGATTGTAAAAAGTACAGCTCCATTACTTGCAGAAGCGGGTACAGCCGTCACCGATCATTTTTATAAGCGCATGTTTAGCCATAACCCGGAACTTAAACATATTTTTAATATGACTAACCAAGAAACGGGTCGTCAGCAATTTGCATTATTTAATGCCTTGGCTGCGTATGCGCAAAATATTGATAATTTAGCCGTGTTAAAAGAGGCATTAGCTAGAATTAACCATAAGCATACCAGCTTGAATATTTTACCCGAACACTACCCTATTGTAGGGGCGCATTTGATCGGCACACTTAAAGAGCTTATTCCTGATCAGTTTACAGCTGATGTTGAATACGCATGGCGAGAAGCTTATAACCTACTGGCTGATATTTGTATTACCGAAGAAGCAGCGTTGTATGCACACAGTAAAAATAATCATGGTGGCTGGGTAGGTACACGGAAGTTTGAAATTACTCATAAACATGTTGAGTCTGAATTTGTAACCAGCTTTATCCTCACACCTTTAGACGGCAAAGCTGTTATTTCCCACAAGCCAGGACAATATCTTGGCATTAAAGTTAAGCCTGAGGGGGCAGAATATGAAGAGATCCGCCAGTATTCTATTTCGCAAAAGAGCAATGCTAAAAACTATCGTATTAGCGTTAAAAAAGAGTGCCAACCACAGCCTGGCGTGGTGTCTAATTATTTACACTCACTAGAGCAGGGCGCACTAGTAGAGCTATACCCACCAGCAGGTGATTTCTTTTTGAAAGATGCAACAAGCCCCGTTGTGCTTATTTCTGCAGGTGTTGGCCAAACCCCAATGATGGCTATGCTGCAAACGCTATTGAGCGACAATACTAATCAAGCGATTAGTTACTTACACGCGTGTGAAAATAGCCTTGAGTATTCATTTAAAGACTACCTAGCTCAGCAAACGGCTATGCATCCACAACTAAAAACCTTAACCTGGTTTAATCAAGGTGGTGGGGGATGTGATTACACAGGTCTTATAGATTTATCTGTGCTTGAAGCATCACTGCCTATTAGCGAAGGGGCATTTTATTTGTGTGGACCAGCTTCATTTATGGCTTATGTAAAAGGCCAACTACTTGACTTAGGTGTACAGAGCTCGAATATTCATTACGAAATATTTGGACCACACCAAGCATTATAAACATAAGTTACAGCTTTTTACTGTCGGTGTTTGCGGCATAAGCATGTTGTTGCCACGCATTAAACAGCTTTTGTTGTTTATTTGATATTTTTAAACCATAAGTTTTTTGCATGTAAGCGTATGCATCGGCAATACGTTTACGTGCATAAACCGGAGGCTCTATAACGCGTTGTTTAAAATTAACCTTAACCTCGCAGCGACCATATTGATTAGCATTTTGGGCTAACATGCCAAAGCGATAGTTTGAACGATCAGCATTAATTTCACCGATTGCGGGAGCTAAATTGTTAATATCAGCTTCCATCATGCGAAACTTTGCACTTACTTTACGGCAATTTTTACGTCCACCATCTTGCCAGCATTGTAACTGATGACCGAACTCCCAAGCGGGTACGATATGTTCCCACTCTATTCGCAGAGCGCGTTGGTTCACGTTACCTGAGCGGGTAAATGTGTTGCGTGGCACATAACCACAATGGGTTGCATCGGGTACTAACTTTTTGCCTTTACGTTTTATGTCGCAACCACAATAGATACTTTTTGCATCCGTTGGTAAGGTTTTAATTAAGTGTTTTTTAGCACTGGAAAAACGAGTAAATTGCTCAGCATTAAGATTAAAGCTGACAACGCAAAGCAATAACGCAAAAATAAAATGCGGCATATCCTATCACTTTAGTGAACTACAGGAGCCGCGATTTTAAAGAGAATAACCTAAATGGTAAATCAGTTTTCTGTACAACCTGCTTAAAAACTCAGGATAGCTTACGTTTTCTTGTTCTTAATCGGATGTTTTGCAGTAATAAAATAAAACCAGTAAAACTAAAAAACACACTGCTGGCAGCAAAGCTAATGAGTAACGGGTTATTAAAATCCTCGCGCTCATCGTAATCCATAATGTGTAACATCCAAAAGAAGTCAAACACTCGCCAAATATTACTGCGAACTGTAATGAACTCGCCGTTATCAGCATTAAAATATAAGCTGGTGCTAAGCATATCGTTAAAATTAACTTGCCAAATATTTTCTTTAAACCCGGCTTCTCTAAAACTGGTTGCCAGCTTTTTAGTGCTTATAACGTTTGCATTAATTAAAAGGTGAGCGTGGGCATTAGTGATTATTTGTGCCTTGCTTGGTGCTGAAAGTGGGTCGCCAGTTGTACCATTAAAACTATAGGTTTTACTCGCTGTAGTTACTGTAATTACTGGGGTATTTAAAAAGTGACTATAATTAATTTGCTGGGGTTGTGGTGTATTCGCAATAATTTTATCAAGTGAGGCTGTGTAATCGACTTGGCTGAAAGGGTTTTCTAGTTGGCGGTTTGCAAGGTGCTTACCGTGTACTTTTTCAAGTGGCATGGCGCTCATAAATAAACCGCCAAGCAGCCATGCAAAAATTTGTATTACCAAAAAGTAGCCTAGCCATTTATGCAGCTTACGGGCTGTTTTAAAAATGCGTTTGTTCATTCGCTTTCTCATTATTATTATTTTTTGCAAGGCACCTAATGGAGCTAGCTACCATTAGGTTAATAGCTGTATTAACCGTTACTTTAATACTTGCAGCTTAATAAAGGAATTAAATAAATTATAAGCTGTTGATTTGGTATAAATGCAAAATTAGGTTAAAGTTTGCGGTGAAATTTAAGTGGGGTAACACAACTGTATGTCGGAAATTCAATTTTTAAATGTAGATCTAGAGCTCGAGTCAAAGCAAGATATTAGCGTATTAGTTGCTGATTTAAAAAAGGTCGCAACCATTTTACATTATGATAAAGACGAATACCGCCAACTGGCACGCATCGAAGTAGCTGGTGAAATAACCACACCTGATAAAGCAATTAATCACTTATGTGAACTAATTGAGTCGTGTTCACGCAATGCATTAAAGCAATGGTTAAGTTGTTCTCGTAGAACCTTTGATATGGGATTTGAGTCGGGTACGTCGCCAAAATGTTTTAATCAGGCCTTGCATGCAGATACCTTGTTACGCATATCTGCAATTGGCGCAGGCATAGAAGTTACTATTTACCCTCTGGAAAAGTAATTTAACCTTTTCGTTCGACTACGGCTGCGGTCATTCTTGATACGCAGCAAAGCTCATTGCGACTATTGGTTATTTTAATATCCCAAACTGAGCTGCGTTTACCAATATGATAAGCCCTTGCGGTAGCCGTTAATGTGCCGTTGCGTGACGCTTTTAAGTGGCTTGCGCTGATCTCTTGCCCAACACAATAAAATCGACTGAAATCAACTACAAAGTTAGCGGCATAACTTGCTACGGTTTCAGCAAGGACCACATTGGCACCACCATGCACTATACCCATAGGGTTATGATGCTCTGGAATTGCCGGCATAGTGGCGACTAAGTAGTCATCTCCAATTTCACTGATTTCAATTCCCATGGTCTTCATGAGCGTGCCTTGGCCAGTGATCCCTTGATCTAATTGCTTACAAAACTCTAATGTAATCGGTTGATGCCAAATACTCATGCTAGCTCCTTGGATAAGTAATTGAGAATTAAAATTTATTAATATGATAATGCGTTGCTAATAATTACATTTATCACCCTGCTTTTAAAGTAGGTTATTGTTTGATGATAACGGCATATAAGGCATTAATTTATATTTGCGATTTTTAAATAACTGTATATACTCACAGTTAATTGTACTGTATGGAAAACCAGTTGTATGCGACCATTAACGAAACGCCAAGCGCAAATACTCGAACTCATTAAAGTGTTTATTAAAGACACTGGTATGCCTCCTACACGTGCCGAAATTGCACAAACACTGGGTTTTAAAAGTGCGAATGCTGCAGAAGAACACTTAAAAGCACTGGCCAAAAAAGGTGTGATTAAAATGAAGCCAGGCGCGAGTCGGGGCATTCAGCTTGTTGAAGAAGAGGAGCCAGAGCAGTTGGGCTTGCCTTTAATTGGCAGGGTGGCTGCCGGTGAGCCAATATTGGCGCAACAGCATGTAGAAAGCCACTGTAAAATTGACCCTTTAATGTTTAAACCTGCGGCCGATTTTTTATTGCGTGTTAACGGTATGAGTATGAAAGATATTGGCATTATGGATGGCGACTTACTCGCTGTACATAAAACTCAAGTAGCTGAAAATGGTCAGGTTGTTGTTGCTCGAGTGGATGATGATGTTACGGTTAAACGTCTAGAAAAAGCCGGCAGAAAAGTATTACTGCATGCTGAAAATGACGAGTTTTCAGCTATTGAAGTAGACTTGGAAAATGAATCTTTCAATATTGAAGGTTTAGCGGTGGGTGTTATTCGTAACGCTGATTGGATGTGATAGTTAAACATAACTTAGCGCTTAATATTGATTAGGCGCTGTTTTTACATGCATTATTTTTGTACGATATTACTTGTGAATCGCTTTTTGTTATTTCAAAAAAATCTCTAAATACTTTATAAATAAACAAATTTATTCTAATTGTTTTAAATCATAAAACTTTATATTTTTTCCGCTGTTATTCTAGCTACCCCTTACCAACTCTGACTCTTAGATTAATTACCTTATTTGTTAATATTTTTTTGCTGCACTTTTTTAAGTAACCCCCTTGTTTATTTTTCATACTCGCCTTGCTTATTGTTTATTTTTTAACTAGTTATTAAAGAGCTGGAATAAAAATAACTCACAGCCTTGTCGTTTTGAGCACACACATTTAGTAACTCCAGCACCCTTATAAAAAATAAAAATAACGAATGGGCGTTTAAGCCGTATGCCTCTTCGCTTTGCGTCAGCAATAGCATCAAAGGAGCCGTCACATGGGTAAGCTGAGTTCTTCCTTGTGGCTTATATTGTTTGTTTTTTCGCAGAATGTGCTTGCTAATAGCCAATATAATATGCGTAAAGGCGTAACCGATATAAGTAATAATGTATACCAACTGCACATGACTATTTTTTTAATATGTTGTGTGATTGGGGTGATCGTGTTTGCCATTATGTTTTGGGCACTCATTCATCATCGCAAATCTAAAGGGGCTGTCCCTGCCCAATTCCATGAAAGCACCAAAGTAGAAATACTGTGGACTGCGATCCCTTTTGTCATATTAATTGTTATGGCCATTCCTGCGACTAAAACCTTAATTGCCATGGAGGATGCCAGCAAAGCTGATCTCACCATTAAAATTACAGGCTCACAGTGGAAGTGGCATTACGAGTATATGGGGGAGGACGTTGAGTTTTATTCCATGCTAGCTACACCTCAAAATGAAATAACCAACCTTGCTGATAAAAACCCGAATTATTTACTCGAGGTCGATAAACCGCTGGTACTACCAATTAATCAAAAAGTACGTTTTTTAATGACTTCAGATGATGTTATTCACTCATGGTGGGTGCCTGACTTTGCCGTTAAAAAAGATGCAAACCCTGGGTTTATTAACGAAACATGGACCAATATTAATGAGGTTGGTACTTACCGTGGGCAGTGTGCAGAGCTGTGTGGTAAAGATCATGGCTTCATGCCTGTTGTGGTAGAAGCAAAAACAGAAGAAGACTTCAAAACGTGGTTAGCAGAGGCTAAACAAGCCAAGCAAAAAGCAGCTGAAGCAGACGCTGCGTTATTAGACCAAGTTGTACCAAAAGAAGAGCTGATGGCGCTTGGTGAGCAGGTTTATATGGCGAGCTGCGCGGCGTGCCATCAGCCAACAGGATTAGGCTTGCCGGGTGTTTTTCCGGCTCTTAAAGGCAGCCCAATAGTCATAGGTGATATCAAAGGTCATATCGATATCTTACTTCATGGTAAACCGGGTACGGCTATGCAGTCTTTCGCAAAGCAATTATCAATCAAGCAAATAGCAGCTGTTATTACCTATAAACGCAACGCGTGGGGTAATGACACTGGTGATGTAATTCAACCGAGCGAGATACAAGCGGCACTGGATGCTGATGGGGAGGCTAAATAATGAGTAGCATTGCAGAACAACCTAATTCCAATGAGGCTCATCATGGCCATCAACCTGCAACAGGCTTTAAGCGCTGGTTATTTACAACCAACCATAAAGATATAGGAAGTTTATATTTAATTTTTTCTCTCACCATGTTTTTGATTGGTGGAGCAATGGCTATGGTTATTCGGGCTGAGTTATTTCAGCCGGGTTTACAATTGGTTGATCCTCACTTTTTTAATCAAATGACCACAGTACACGGTTTAATCATGGTGTTTGGTGCAGTAATGCCTGCATTTACTGGATTGGCAAACTGGATGATTCCGTTAATGATTGGTGCGCCAGATATGGCATTACCGAGAATGAACAACTGGAGCTTCTGGATTTTACCGTTTGCGTTCTTAATTCTGCTAGCGTCACTGTTTATGCCTGGTGGCGGCCCTGCATTTGGTTGGACCTTCTACGCTCCGCTTTCCACCACTTATAGTAACGACAACACAGCAATGTTTGTGTTTGCGGTGCATATAATGGGTATTAGTTCGATTATGGGAGCCATTAATGTGGTGGTAACCATAGTGAATATGCGCGCCCCTGGAATGACGTGGATGAAGCTACCATTATTTGTGTGGACATGGTTGATCACGGCTTTTTTACTTGTTGCAGTAATGCCGGTACTTGCTGGTGCAGTTACTATGGTACTCACCGATAAATACTTCGCGACCAGCTTCTTTGACGCCGCTGGTGGTGGCGATCCGGTAATGTTCCAGCATATATTTTGGTTTTTTGGTCATCCTGAAGTTTATATTATGATTTTGCCTGCCTTTGGCATTATCTCTACGATTGTGCCTACTTTTTCACGTAAAAAACTATTTGGTTATGCCTCTATGGTGTACGCCACTTCCTCGATTGCCTTGTTGAGCTTTATTGTGTGGGCGCATCATATGTTTACCACAGGTATGCCCGTGGCGGGTGAGTTGTTTTTTATGTACGCGACTATGTTGATATCGGTACCTACCGGTGTAAAAGTATTTAACTGGGTAGCAACTATGTGGCGTGGCTCTATTAGCTTTGAAGTGCCCATGCTGTTTAGTATCGCATTTATTGTGCTGTTTACTTTAGGTGGCTTTTCGGGATTGATGTTGGCGATCACACCTGCTGATTTTCAATACCACGACACCTACTTTGTAGTTGCACACTTTCATTATGTACTCGTAACGGGCGCGGTATTTTCTATTATGGCGGGGGCTTATTATTGGTTGCCAAAATGGACCGGAAATATGTTCAATATTACTTTGGCAAAATGGCATTTTTGGTTGTCCTTGGTAAGTGTAAATTTGCTGTTTTTCCCAATGCATTTTGTGGGGTTAGCTGGTATGCCACGTCGAATTCCAGATTATGCACTGCAGTTTGCTGACTTTAACGCCATTATTAGTATAGGTGGGTTTGCCTTTGGTTTATCGCAATTACTGTTCGTTGTTGTTGTGTATAAATGTGCAAAAGGGGGCGATAAAGTGCCTGCAAAAGTTTGGGATGGGGCAGAAGGGCTTGAATGGGAAGTTGATTCACCAGCGCCATATCATACGTTCTCAACGCCGCCGGATATTAAATAATGACTCACTTGCCGTTATTAAAAAAGCTGGTGGTTATTTGCATTGCAATGTTTGCTTTTGCATTTGCCATGGTACCTATATATGACGTGTTTTGCGATATAACCGGGCTTAATGGTAAGCCCTCGTTAGAGCAAGCACAGCAAAGTACCTTGGTTACTGAGAATAGAGAAGTTAGCGTTAGTTTTACCACCCATGCCCAAAGTGGTGCGCCTTTTGAGGTTAAATCTAAAGAATACAGTGTAGATGTAAAACCAGGGGCCATGCGTGAGGTTATGTTTAGCGCTAAAAACAATAGTAATGAAGACAAAGTGATGCAAGCGATACCTTCGGTAGCGCCGGGTAAAGCGGCTAAGTATTTACACAAAATAGCGTGTTTTTGCTTTGACCAGCAACCTTTGAAAGCTGGCGAGGAGTTAGAGTTTAAATTACTTTTTTATGTTGATACTGAGTTACCTAGTGATGTGGAGGAGTTAACTCTGTCTTATACCGTATTTGATATTAGCGAGAAGTTAGTAGCCAGTAATAACTAGCTTATAAAACTAGTGAAAAACTAGGAGCAAATGAAATGAATCAAAAATATGAACATTATTACGTACCTGATCAAAGCCCATGGCCAATAGTTGGGGCAGTTGCGTTATTTTTTATTGCGGTAGGCGCAGCCTTAACCGTAATGGATATGGGCAAAGAGGGTGGTAATGGCGTTTACTTATTATATGTGGGCATAGCTGTACTCCTTTACATGCTGTTTAGCTGGTTTAAAAATGTCATACACGAGTCTGATCAAGGGCTTTATTCTGCACAAATGGACCGTTCTTTTAGGCAAGGTATGAGCTGGTTTATTTTTTCAGAAGTGATGTTCTTCATGGCATTTTTTGGGGCGCTTTTTTATGCTCGCATGTTTTCTGTGCCTTGGCTTGGAGGCGCTGATAACAACGCCATGACAAATGAAGTATTGTGGCCTACGTTTGAAGCCATGTGGCCATTGCTAAATACCCCAGGAGGCACTACGACCCAAGCAATGGGCTGGCAAGGGTTGCCGCTTATCAACACCCTTATTTTGCTTGCCTCGTCGGTAACTTTACATTTTGCCCATGTGGCGATGGAAAATAATAAACGTACCCCACTCAAAGTATGCTTGGGAGCGACCATTTTACTCGGAGTGTGCTTTTTAGGGCTGCAGGTAGAAGAGTATATATATGCTTATAACGATCTTAACTTAACCCTTGATGCGGGCATTTATGGCAATACCTTCTTTTTGTTAACCGGCTTTCACGGCATGCACGTCACCTTAGGAACAATTATTTTATTGGTGGTGTTTTTACGCATTATGAAAGGACATTTCACTAAAGATAAGCACTTTGCCTTTCAAGCTGCAGCTTGGTACTGGCATTTTGTTGATGTTGTTTGGCTGTGTTTGTTTGTATTTGTGTATGTGCTTTAGTGATTAAGGGGGACTGATTTGCCTTAATAAAACCAAGTTTTAGTGCGGCAATCACCATCACTAATACCACAACAGAAAATAACACCCGACGCCCTAAAAAGTGAGACATAGGGCGTCCATTGGTTTTCCCTGACACCATAATTAATAAAGCACGAAATAAATTAAATAATATAAATAATAACAGTAGAACAATAATAATTTTAATAATCACTGGATTTTACCCTTATGCAGTTAGTTGTATTTAACAAACAAAAGCTTAGCTCAATAATAACAATTTGCTTGGTTGTTATTGTGGTATTGGTTTGTGTGCGACTAGGGTTTTGGCAATTACAGCGAGCAGAACAAAAGCAACAGCAGCTTAGTGCCATTGAAAATATACAACAACATGGCGTAATGAGCTGGGCAGAGTTACAACAGCTGCCAAAAGAGTGGAACAAAACCGGTGTATTGGTTTCGTTAAATGGTTATTTTGACACTAATAATTATTGGTTGCTTGATAACCAAATCTATAATGGTCAGGTTGGTTACGACTTACTGGCATTATTAAAACTGTCTGATGAATCACGCTTTTTGTTAGTGAACTTAGGTTGGGTAAAAGCAGAACGTTCAAGAGAAATCCTACCAAACGTAACAATACCTAGTGGTAAATTTACGTTAACGGCACAAATTAAAGAAGATAATTTAAGTGGCTTTACCTTAGCCAATAACAATACTCAGTCGGATTTAGCCAAACGAATTCAACTCATTGATTTACAAGCATTGAGTAGCCAATCTAATCGCCCTTTAGTGAATTTTATGGCTTACCGCCAAGGTCAAGCGGATGAAATTGCTGCCCCTCATTATGAAGCCGTTGTTATGAGTCCAGAAAAACATTATGCCTACTCAGTACAGTGGTTTTTAATTGCGGTTGCCTGTGTGGTGGTCGCTATTTTTGCAAGCAGGAAGAGGATAGATAATGAAAAATAAACCCCTGTTACTCTTTGCTGTGTGCTGCGCTATTCCCTTAGTGCTGGCTTACAGCGCGTTAAAACTTGATTGGCTACCTACAGCAATTACTAATCATGGTGAGTTTTTAGAGCGTGAAATTAAGCTAGACAATTGGCAGCAGCATAATCCAAAACAATGGACTATTGCTTTAAATTATTCAGCACAATGCGAAGAGCCTTGCTCGGAGCAGCTCGCTGCTTTAGATAATTTATATGTTGCCCTTGGCAAAAATCAACACAAAGTAGATATGGCGATAATGGGGAGACCCAAAGCTGCGAAGCCGCATTGGCATATGATTGCTGAACAACAACAATTAAAACCCGCGAGTTTATATTTAATCGACCATATGGGACTGATTGTGCTGGAATATCCATTTAACCCTCAACCACAAGAAAACCGTTTGATACAAAAGGGATTATTAAAAGATCTAAAAAAATTACTTAATTACTCTCGTTCAAGCTAAGTAGAGGCTGCTATGTATAAAAACTATAAAAATTTGGTATTAGCAACGAGTTTATTCGCATTAGTTGTGGTAGCTCTAGGCGCATATACGCGGTTAAGTGACGCAGGGCTTGGTTGCCCCGATTGGCCTGGTTGTTATGGCTTTTTAACCGTACCAAAACATGAAGCTGAGATTGCGCATGCGATTCAAAGCTACCCCGATATGATATTTGAAACAGCAAAGGCATGGAAAGAAATGATTCATCGCTATTTTGCTGGCACGCTCGGAGTATTAATTTTAGTGTTGTTTATTTTGGCTTTTGTAAAACGCCAGTATCCAACTACGCCTGTAAAATTACCGATGCTACTGCTTTTGCTTGTTATTTTTCAGGCCGCGCTAGGTATGTGGACGGTGACTATGAACCTGCAGCCGCTAATTGTGATGGGGCATTTACTCGGAGGGTTTAGCATTTTGGCGTTATTAACGTTGTTGTACTTAAGGCTGACCAGTCAGCCTATTACGGGTGGGGACGCAGGTGCAAAACCTCACTTTAAACTAAGCTTGGTGGCGCTCACGGTACTTATTTTACAAATCGCTCTAGGTGGCTGGTTAGCGGCTAATTATGCCGCGCCACATTGTAATGGTTTGCCGCTATGTAGCTATGCTCAGCCGTTTTCGCTCAGTAGTGTTTTTCAGTTACCGTTAGAGCACAGTAATTATGAGTTTGGCGTGTTATCACAACAAGCGCGTATGTCTATTCATTTACTGCATCGTATGTGGGCATTGGTCACTTGTATTGTGTTGGCACTCGTTATGTGGCGAATATACAGCCATGCCTATTCACAAAAAATCAAAAGCTGCACAGTGAGTGTGTTGGTAGCGTTATTTTGCCAGATAGCGTTGGGGTTAGCTGTAGTATATTTTCACTTTCCGATCAGTGTTGCGCTGGCGCATAACTTAATGGCTGCCATACTGTTATTAACTATGGTTAGGTTATGTTATTACCTAAAAGTCCGTACCTAAAGGGGAATCGTTATGGCACTTACAATTAACAAAAAAGCAATGCAGCCCGTTTATAGCCCATCGTTATTGACTAAAAGTTATCATTTAATCCAAGATTATTTAGCAATCAGTAAATTTAAAGTGGTGGCTATGTTGGTGTTAACGGCATGGGTGGGCTTGGCTCTCGCCCCTGACGTTGGAAGAGGCATTGGGGTTCAGTTCATAAGTTTATTAGGGATTGGTTTACTCTCTGCGGCAGCTGCCGTTATCAATCATGTGGTTGATAGTGAAATTGATAGTAAAATGGCACGTACACGCCACCGCCCAGTCGCCAAAGGGCGCTTAAGTAAATTACACGCATTGAGTTTTGCTGCTGTTATTGGCGTGGCAGGGTTTATTATGTTGATGTTGTGGGCAAATATACTCACTGCCATACTTACCTTATTTGCACTTGTTGGTTACGCATTTATTTATACGTCGTTTTTAAAACGCGCCACGCCACAAAATATAGTGATTGGTGGTTTGGCTGGCGCCATGCCACCTTTACTTGGTTGGGTGTCTGAAACCAATCAAATGGCAGCCGCTCCTTGGTTGTTGGTTATGATTATATTCACATGGACTCCTCCGCACTTTTGGGCGTTAGCAATCGCGCGTAAGAGTGATTACGAACGGGCTAAAATCCCTATGTTACCTGTCACCCATGGAATCGACTTTTGTAAAACCTGTGTGCTCGCGTACTCAGTGCTATTAGCCATTGTGTGCGTATTACCCTATTTGATAGGTATGTCGGGACTTATTTATTTAAGTGGGGCCTGTATCCTCAATATACTCTTTATATACAAAGCAATTAACTTAAAATTTGCCGCCAAAGAAGACACCGCAATGGATTTATTTCGTTTTTCGATTGTTCATTTAATGATACTCTTTGTTATCTTATTTATAGATAAATGGCTAGTTATATGAAGCAGTTATGGTGTGGGTTAATTGTTTTTTCGGTGCTTTTTTTATCGGCATGTGATGATAAAAAAAGTTTACAAGATCTTGATGCATTAGTGTACGAAACTGCAAAACCGTTATCTGATTTCTCGCTGAATGATCAACAGGGGGAGTTAGTAACCAAAAAGCAGTTTTTAGATCAATGGAACTTAGTGTTTTTAGGCTACACAAGCTGCCCTGACATTTGTCCAATGACGCTTGCTAAGCTCAACAATGTCTATAAAAACTTACAAGCTGATTATCCACTGCAGGTGTGGTTTATATCTGTTGATCCTAAACGAGATATTGCTCAAAAGCGTAAAGAGTACATAGATTATTTTAACCCTAAATTTTTAGCTGTATCTGGGGAGCATAAAGACTTATTTCCATTTGTACGAGAGCTGGGATTAATTTATGCAATTAGTGATAGTGATGAATCTGACTATGCGGTGGATCATAGTGCATCGGTTGCACTTGTTGATGGTAGTGGCGCCCTGAGAGCTATTTTTAAGCCCGAATTTAAACAAGGAGATGTGCCTTTGGTGAATACTACAAAATTAACAGCGGAATTTATTGAAATAGCAGATTACTACAAAAACTAGTTTTTAATGGTTTAATAATTTTCAAGGGGCTTTGTGCCCCTTTTTACGTTTTTTAACAGCTGTTTTTAATTAATTAGTTATTTTTTAGTCGTTTTTATGGCGTTTTCTTTATCTCGGTCTAAGCTTTTGTTATGGATTGAGTTGATAAGGAAAAGCTTAAAAATGCTTAAACTACCAAATGAGCTTTCAATTGTTCAGGTTGACGTTTTACATCAAGATTTATTAAGCGAGCTTAATAATAGCCGAGATATTTGTCTGGATATTAGCGATGTCATGTCTGCTGATACCGCCTCGGTTCAACTCCTTTGTGCCCTACAAAAACACCTTCTTACTATCAATCAAAAAATTGCCTGGGTTGGCAGCAGTGACGCATTAAAAAATGCCATTGAACAACTCGGTTTAAGTGAATATTTAGCTTCAGAAAGTACTAACTAGAGGTTTATATGAAAAGAATTTTAGCTGTCGATGATTCTGCATCAATGCGCCAAATGGTGAGCTTTACGTTAAAAACAGCAGGGTTTGATGTTACCGAAGCCAAAGATGGCAGCGAGGCATTAGCCATTGCCAAGCAACAAGGTTTTGATGCAGTTATTTCTGATGTAAACATGCCAATTATGGATGGGATCACACTTATTAGAGAGCTAAGAGGGCTACCAGATTACAAGTTTACACCGCTGCTTATGCTTACTACGGAGTCGGGGATGGATAAAAAAGTAGAAGGTAAAGCTGCTGGGGCAACAGGATGGATTGTAAAACCTTTTAATCCAGATCAGCTATTAGCCGTGCTAAAAAAAGTAATCCGTTAACTTAGGAGTGCACTGTGAGTATTGATTTAAGCCAGTTTTTTGAAGTGTTCTTTGAAGAGAGTTTTGAAGGCCTCGATATCATGGAGACTGAATTACTCAACTTAGTGCCAGGCGAAGAAGACTTAGAAACCATTAATACTATATTTAGAGCTGCTCATTCAATAAAAGGGGGCAGTGCTACTTTTGGATTTAACTCAATTGCAAATTTTACCCATGTATTAGAAACATTATTGGATCAAATTCGTGAAGGTGAGCGCAATATAACTAGCGAGCATATTAATTTATTACTTAAATCAGTGGATTGCTTAAGGGCTTTGTTAAGTTCGCTAAAAGTACAGGAAGAACCAGATTTAGCCCAAGCAGATACTTTACGTGAGCAGTTCGAAAAATTACTAGGTATGCCAGCTGGTGAGGAGCAAGGGGAAGAAACACATCATGAGCAGGTTATAGTTAATACTTATCAGATTGATTTTAAGCCACATTTTCATCTTTTTAAAACCGGTAATGAACCTTTGTTTATGATCAGCGAGTTAGCCGAGCTTGGTGAGTTAGAAGTACAGGCATTCACCGATGCCATACCTGATATTAAAGAATTAACCAGCGATGAGTGCTTTTTATATTGGCGGTTTTTCTTAAACACTGAGCGCGATGAGCAAGCCATTAAAGAGATTTTTGAATGGGTTGAAGATGATGCAGATATTAAAGTCGAGCTATGCGGTGGCTTATTTAATGATGCTAAAGCTGGATCAGAGGAAGTAATTAACGAACCGGCTGTTGTGGAGGAAGCTCCCAAAACTGCTGAGCAACCCAAAGCAAATAAAGCAAAGGCAGCTGCCAATGCGCCCAGCGCAAAAGCCGCGCCAGAATCTACCTCTATTCGGGTTGGTATAGATAAGGTTGATTCATTGATTAATATGGTGGGTGAGTTGGTTATTACCCAAGCAATGTTAAATCAGCTTAGCGAACAGGAAATGACAGCCACTGCGGTAACCTCGCTTCAAGAGGGATTGGCGCAACTAGCGCATAATACCCGAGACTTACAAGAAAACGTGATGCGTATTCGTATGCTGCCAATTAATTTTGTATTTAGTCGTTTTCCACGTCTGGTGCGTGATATTGCTCAAAAGCTTAATAAAGAGGTGGAGTTAAAGCTGATCGGAGAGCAAACCGAGTTAGATAAAACTGTGATGGAAAAAATATCTGATCCTATGGTGCATTTAGTTAGAAACTCACTGGATCATGGTATTGAAACTGTAGAAAAGCGTATTGCGGCAGGTAAAGATCCTGTGGGCAAAGTTACATTAAATGCTTTTCATCAGGGAGGAAATATCGTCATTGAAATCATGGACGATGGTCAAGGCCTTAACACTCAAAAGATTAAAGAAAAAGCGATTGCTAACGAGCTAATTACTGGCGATAGCGAGTTAACAGATGATGAAATTAACGAACTTATATTTATGCCAGGGTTTTCTACAGCTGATGAGGTAAGTGACTTATCTGGCCGGGGTGTGGGTATGGACGTGGTTAAACGCAATATCCAATCATTAAATGGCTCGGTAGAGGTGACATCTGCTGCTGGAATTGGTTCTACCTTTACTATTCGGCTACCGCTCACCTTAGCTATTTTAGATGGGCAATTGGTAAAAGTGGCCAAGCATACTTACATTATTCCACTGATCTCAATTGTAGAGTCATTACAAATTGATATTGCAAAAGTAAGCCGTGTTGGTAAAGACCTAGATGTACTCAGGTTACGTGATGAATACATTCCTATTCTGCGCCTATACGAGATTTTTAACCATCAAGGTGCGATTGAATCATTAGATAAGACCTTATTGGTTGTGGTGGAGAACGATAACCAAAAAGTCGGGGTGCTCGTTGACGATTTACTTTCACAGCAACAGGTGGTTATAAAAAGCTTGGAGGCTAATTACCACAAAGTGGACGGAGTCTCTGGGGCAACTATTTTAGGTGATGGTCGTGTCTCGTTAATTTTAGATATTAGCGGTTTGATTAAGCTTTCAGGATTAAAAAAACCTGGCAGCCAAGCATTGAGTATTGAGCCATCAGCGACTCTGGAGGATTCATGTTCTCTGAATCAATAGCATTAAATAGCAATATTGAGCTACAGCGCAAAGAGGGCATTAAGCAGTTTCTTACCTTTATTATGGCTGAAGAAGAATACGGAGTAGATATATTAACGGTGCAAGAAATCCGTAGCTGGGAAGACATAACCGCACTGCCAAATGCCCCTGAGTACGTAAAAGGCGTTATTAATCTACGCGGCACGATAGTACCCATTATTGATTTGAGGTTACGTTTTGGTTTACCCACAATTGCCTATGGGCCGTTAACAGTAGTGATTATTGTAAAAATAGAGTTTGAACAAGAAAGTAAAGTAATGGGTATTACGGTAGATGCAGTGGCAGATGTTTATAGTATTGCAGAGCAAGATGCTAAAGCTGTGCCGAGTTTAACCCAGACCAATGAAAGTGAATATGTAGCAGGGTTAGTCAATGTAGGCGAAAAAATGGTCGCCTTAATTGATTTGCCTGCAACCATGGATATTTAGCGGTAACAGTAACTAAATAAAGTAAATAACTTAAAGGTGGTGATAAGCATGGGATGGTTTAGTAATTCAAAACAGTCTGAATCAAGCAATGATTTGATAATGAATGCATTGCATAAATCATTAGCAATAATTGAATTTGAGCCGAATGGAAGAATCATTACTGCCAATGTTAATTTCCTGCGTGTAATGGACTACTCTCTGGCTGAAATACAAGGTCAGCACCACTCTTTATTTATTAGCTCTAGCGAAGCGAAAAGTGATGAATATCGTCAGTTTTGGCAGCGATTGAACGCGGGTGAGTTTATTTCAGATGAATTTAAGCGGTTTGGAAAAAATGGTAAAGAAGTGTGGATACAAGCCACCTACAATCCTGTTTTAGACTCTCAGGGGCAAGTGATTAAAGTGGTTAAATTTGCCACAGGGATCACAATGCAAAAATTAAAGGCAGCCGAAGCAGCTGGACAAGTTGCAGCAATAAACAAATCACAAGCAGTTATCGAATTTGACTTAGATGGCACAGTGATTAATGCCAACGATAACTTTTTAACCACATTTGGCTACCAACTTAATGAAATACAAGGTAAGCACCATCGTTTATTTGTTGCACCAGAATATGCAAATAGTCCGGATTATCAAACTTTCTGGGCCAAACTGGGGCGGGGTGAGTACGACCGAGGAGAGTATTTACGTTTTGATAAACAAGGCCGTGAAATTTGGATTAATGCTTCTTATAACCCCATTTATGACATGGATGGGCGAGTGTTAAAAGTTATTAAATACGCCACAGATATAACTGAGCAGAAAGAGCTAGAACGAACTTCTAAAAAAACTGCCGACTTAGCCAACGCCTTAAAGGTATGCCAAGCCAATGTGATGATGGCTGATAATGACTTAAACATTATTTTTGCCAACGAACAAGTTAAGCAAATGCTAAAAGCACGCGAAAGAGATTTGCAATCGGTATTACCTAACTTTGCTGTAAGTGATTTAATCGGCACATGTGTTGATGATTTTCATCAACATCCGGCGCATCAGCGCGAGCTATTAAAAAAATTAAATGCGCCCCATAAAGCGACACTTAAATTAGCTGGTCTTATTTTTGATTTAATTGCTTCGCCATGGTTTAACGAAGAAGGAGAACGCTTGGGAACAATTGTTGAGTGGCAAGATATTACTGATGAAGTATTTAAGGCCGATGCAGAGCGTGCCAGAGCACAGGAGAACTTACGTGTTCGCCGAGCGTTAGACACTGTAGCAACAAACACTATGATTGCAGATGCATCGAATGTGATTGTTTATATGAATGACGCGGTGAAAAATATGATGAGCAATGCTCAAAATGATATACGCATTGATTTACCTAACTTTGATAGCAAAAATCTACTGAATCAAAATATTGATATATTTCATAAAAATCCAGCCCATCAGCAAAATATGTTGGCTAAGTTAACGGATACCTACAGCACTGAAATTAAAGTGGGCGGCAGAACCTTTGGCTTAGTTGCTAACCCAATTATTACGCCAGACGATGAGCGAATTGGAACTGTAGTTGAATGGGAAGACAGAACAGCAGAAGTAGCTATAGAAAAAGAGGTTGCTCAGCTGGTCAGTGCCGCAAGTAAAGGGGAGCTAAATAGCCGTGTGGTTGAGCAAGGAAAAGATGGCTTTTTCCTTCGTTTAGCTCAGGGTCTTAATAGTTTAGTTAAAGTGGTTGACGATGCGGTAACTGATACTGGCAATATGCTCGATGCCATGGCTACTGGTGATTTATCTAAACGGATTGAAAAGGAATACCAAGGCTCGTTTGAAAAACTGAAAACAGATGCAAATGCAACAGCAGATAAACTAACCGAGGTTATTAATCGAATTAACACATCAGCCACTTTGGTGGCTAGTGGGGCTGAAGAAATTTCACAAGGTAATGCTGATTTAAGCCAGCGTACAGAAGAGCAGGCATCATCATTAGAAGAAACAGCTTCTAGTATGGAAGAGATGACCAGTACGGTACGTCAAAATGCTGATAATGCCAAGGTAGCTAATGACTTAGCTGAAGAAACCTGTGATAAAGCAATTCAAGGTGGTGAGGTTGTTAATAAGGCCGTAACCAGTATGTCGGCTATTAACGAATCGAGTAAAAAAATTGCTGACATTATTGGTGTTATAGACGAAATAGCATTCCAAACAAACCTATTAGCGCTCAATGCAGCTGTAGAAGCTGCAAGAGCAGGTGAGCAAGGCCGAGGTTTTGCGGTTGTTGCAGGTGAAGTGCGTAACTTAGCTCAGCGCTCAGCTGGTGCAGCTAAAGAAATTAAAGAGTTAATTAGAGATAGTGTTGGTAAAGTTGCTGATGGTAGCGCTCTTGTAAATGAGTCAGGTGTGACGTTACAAGAGATTGTGGTATCGGTGAAACGTGTGACACAAATGATAGCTGATATAACTCAGGCCTCTGAAGAGCAAAGCGCAGGAATTGAGCAAGTAAATAAAGCTGTATCGCAAATGGATGAAATGACCCAGCAAAATGCGGCATTAGTTGAAGAGGCATCGGCTGCAGGTGAGTCTATGGCAGAGCAGGCTAATGAAATGCGCCGTTTACTGCACTTCTTTTCTCTAGGGCAGCAAGATATGGCGGTGGTATCGCCCACTATTCGCACCCCTGAAATAACGCATAAGCAACAAAATAGCTTCGTTAATAATAAGAGCAAAGGTGAAAACTTTGTAGACTCAGCTGAAGAGTGGGAGGAGTTTTAACCCTGTTTTAGATGGTTCAAACACAGAAGTAGTGTGAATCTATCTTTATATTTATTTGAGAGTACATAATGAAAGAGTTTTTATTAACGGATAGCGATTTTAAGGAAGTGGCTCATTTAGTGTATAACGCCTGTGGTATTGTGCTTGGGGAGCATAAGCGCGAAATGGTTTACTCACGATTAGCAAGGCGAATTCGTGAGCGTAAATTAACAAACTTCTCTAGTTACCTTGATTACTTAAAAAATCATAAGGACCAGGAGTTTGATGCATTTATTAACGCCATAACTACCAATTTAACCTCTTTTTTTCGTGAAATTCATCACTTTGAATTTATAAAAGAGCAGTTTATTCCTGCGATGCTAAAAGCAAATAAGCATAATAAACGCGTTCGTATTTGGTCTGCAGGTTGCTCTACCGGCGAAGAGCCCTACAGTTTAGCTATGACCTTACAAGGGGCTTTTCCAAGTGATTGGGATGTGAAAATTTTAGCAACTGATCTTGATTCTAATGTACTAGCTAAAGCCCAGAGCGGTATTTATACTGCGGCAAATGTGAATGGACTGGATGATGCATTGCTCAAGCGCTGGTTTTTAACCAGCAAAGACGGGCAAAGTTATAAGGTGAAACCTAAGCTACAGCAATGTATTTCATTTAAGCGTTTAAACTTACTCCAAGATTGGCCGATGAAAGGCCCATTTGATTTGATCTTGTGTAGAAATGTAGTGATTTACTTTGATAAAGAGACAAAGGATCAGCTTTTTAACCGTTATGCCGATATTTTAAATAACCAAGGTTATTTATTTTTAGGGCATTCAGAAACCATGGGAAAAGAGCATGTCTTATTTAAAAACTTAGGGAAAACCATGTATCAGAAAGTAGCTCATGCAAACACAATTTAAGCCGGTATTAGCGGGATTTGAGCATATCAAACGCTATTGGGATGCCACGCGAGAGCGTGTGGTCGCTAAGGTATTGCCAGGTGAATTTTATGTTTCTAAAAACGATGAGCTGATCACCACAGTGCTAGGGTCGTGCATTGCGGCTTGTGTTTACGACGATAAGCTAGGTATTGGCGGGATTAATCACTTTATGCTACCTATTCAAAAAGGTGAGCGAATTGACCAAGCGCATAGTTTAAGTTGTCGTTATGGTAACTGGGCTATGGAATATTTAATTAATGAAGTGCTTAAAAATGGCGCTTCCCGGGCAAACTTAAAAGTAAAACTGTTTGGGGGAGGCAAAATAATTAGCGCAATGACAGATATTGGTATTGGCAATATCAGTTTTGCCAATGCATATATAGCAGAAGAAGCGCTAAACTTAGTGGCGCATGATATGGGCGGACCCTGGCCGCGTAAAATATTTTTTAATCCTCATAATGGAAAAGTACAGGTTAAAAAGCTAAGAAACTTACACAATAACACTATTGAAAAACGTGAAGTGCGTTACTTGCATAATCTTGAACAGCAAACCAAAGCCACTGACATAGAACTGTTTTAAGGATGGCTATGATTAGAGTATTAATAATTGATGATTCGGCACTGATCAGGCAATTACTGACAGAGATACTGCAACAGGCAAAAGATATTGTGGTAGTGGGCTGTGCACAAGACCCGTACGAAGCCAGAGAGATGATCAAAAAGCATAATCCGGATGTACTAACACTAGATGTTGAAATGCCAAGAATGGACGGCATTAGTTTTTTAAAAAACTTAATGCGCTTACGCCCTATGCCCGTAGTAATGATTTCCACTCTTACTCAAAAAGGCTCACCTATAACTCTAGAAGCGCTTGAACTGGGGGCGGTTGATTTTATTGCAAAACCAACGGTCAACGTTAAACAACAAATGAGTCAATATGCTGATATTGTTCAGCAAAAAGTCAGGGTAGCGGCTAGTGCACGGGTTCGAGGCTACAAAAAAACTAGTACTGTAGCAGAGCCTATACCCACCAATGCCGAATTTTTAGTAAATAAAGTGATTGCAATCGGTGCATCAACAGGGGGAACCGAGGCGATAAAAGAAGTGCTTATACGTATGCCCAAAAATTGCCCTCCTATTGTAATAACGCAGCATATCCCTCCCGTATTTAGCACCTCATTTGCAGAGCGGATGCAGCGTACTTGTACTATTAACGTAAAGGAAGCTCAGCAAGGCGATAAACTGGTCGCAGGTTGCGCTTATATAGCTCCGGGTGGACTTCATTTACGAATTTGTAAACAAGGTAGTGCTTTGCATTGTCAGCTTGATGATGGAGAGACGGTTAATAGACATAAACCCGCGGTGGATGTTTTATTTAACTCATTACTTGAAATAGGTGCAAAGCATATTGTTGCCACACTATTAACCGGTATGGGAAGTGATGGTGCAAAAGGATTGCTCGCATTAAAGCAACAAGGTGCATACACACTTGCGCAAGATGAGTATTCGTCTGTAGTATGGGGTATGCCCAAAGCTGCTATTGATATGGGGGCAGCAAATGAAGTGGTACCGCTGGAGAAAATGACCCAGCGGTTATTAAATCAAGTAATAAAAAGTAAAACTTAGTTGATCACCCAAGGCTGTGAAAACCAATAATAACTGCCGGTTTGTTTTATTGATGGAGCCGTGCAGTTAAAGCGAGACCGGCCTTTATTAAGCTGTTTTGGCGATGTTACCTTAACTGTATTATCGTCTAACCAATTTAAATTAGCTTGACCAACGCTTGACACATAACAGGCAAATTGACTCTTATGAAAGTCATTTGTCTCAAGTTTTATTGTGAGTGACGGTGGATTTTTTGAAGTGACACTATCTTCATAGGTTAGCTTATTAATGGTAAAGGCAGTTGAATTTATCTTGGTAATTAACGTCTCTAGTTTGCTATAAAAACCAGATGCGGGGAAGCGCGGTAAGCGGCTAAAGTTAGAGTGTTGATTAACGGCTCCTGAGTGCTGGCCAATACCAATAAAGCCTAGTTCTGTAACGAGTGCTTGCAGTTGGTTGTTAAACTCTCCGTATGGGTAGGCAAGATATTTATAATCGTGACCTATTTCCTCTTTAATACGCTGTTGTGAACTAAGAATGTCTTTTTTAGTGCGTTCGCGCCATTGGCTAGGCGTTTCATTCTCGCGCTTTTTATGTAGGTAGTTATGTTCAGCACTATGATTAGCAATGAGTGCTCCTTTTTTGGCAAGCTCCCTGAGCTTATCCCACCCCATAACATAACCCGCTTGTTCATCAATGAGTTTTGGGTTTACGAAAATAGTGTACGGGTAACCAAACTTCTCAAGAATAGGAGCTGCTTGATCGTAATTATTGTTGTAACCATCATCAAAGGTAATCGCGATTGTTTTGTTCTCTAAAGCCTTACCTTGTTGTAATGCACTAATCAGTTCATTTAATGGAATAACGTTAAAGTTATGCTCTTTTAAATAATTTAAGTGTTTTGTAAAAGTGTTGGCACTCACGCTGGTGACAGCGGGAAGGGTTTCACTGACGTGATGATACTGTAGAATAACAGCTGCTTGCGCGCGTAAAGAACCACAAATCAGGAATAATAATATTAAATGAAACAATTTCTTATACATAATAAAGCACACCATAAAAGCTTGTTGTTGTTAGCCGGTCCGATGATATTATCAAATATTACCGTCCCGTTGTTAGGAATTGTTGATACGGCAGTGATCGGTCATTTGGGGAGTGCGCATTATTTAGCGGGAATAGCCTTAGGCTCTACTGTGATCTCCATTTTATTTTGGCTTGCTGGTTTTTTGAGAATGAGTACCACTGGGCTGGTGGCTCAGGCTTATGGTAAAAATGATTTAACTCAGCTTGCAGCCTTACTTAAACGCAGTTTATTGTTAGCCACTTCGGTTGCCTTACTCCTTATTTTACTGTCACCCCTTATAAAACATGCTATTGCGTATTTATCAGCTGCCAATAGCGATGTGCTCAATGAAGCCTATCGGTATTTTAGTATTCGTATTTATAGCGCCCCTGCAGCGCTATGCAACTTAGTTTTACTAGGCTGGATGTTGGGCGTGCACTATGGGCGAGGGCCATTTTATTTACTGTTAGTCACTAATATTACTAATATTGTGCTCGATATTTATTTTGTAGTGTACCTTGATTGGGCGGTTGCTGGGGCTGCGTGGGCATCACTTATTGCTGACTATATCGCGCTTGTATTTGCTTTATTGCTAGTGGCTCAACTTGCTAAAAAGCATGGTATGAGTTTGGCTGTAGCAAATTGGTTTAGTGTGGAAAAAATGGCAGGACTACTGAGCTTAAACCGCGATATTTTTATTCGCTCTTTAGTGCTGCAGTTATGCTTTAGCTTTATGACCTTTTATGCGGCCCGCTTAGGTGAAACCACATTGGCTGCTAATGCCGTTCTACTCAACTTTTTAATGTTAGTTAGCTTTGCACTTGATGGAATTGCTTATGCAAGTGAGGCCAAAGTGGGTCAAGCTAAAGGTCAGCAAAGTGTTGAAAAGATAAGGCTATGGGTAAAAATCAGTGTATTTTGGGGCATGTTATTTGGCATTTTGTATAGTGTGTTTTTTATAGTATTTGGCAGCAGCATTATTAAGCTATTAACGAATGTACCAGAGGTTATTGACGAGGCCATTCACTACTTACCTTGGGTAATAGTATTGCCTATTTTAGCTATGAGCTGTTTTTTGTTCGATGGTATTTTTGTTGGCCTGACCCGCGCTAAAGCGATGCGAAACAGTATGTTGCTTTCAGCAGTTGTAGGCTTTTTTGGGGTGTTTTGGCTATTTCAGGATTGGCAAAATAATGGGTTATGGTTAGCTATGAGTTGTTTTATGCTTATGCGAGGCGTTACGCTTATCGTTAAATATCAACAATTAAAAGCTAACAATCAATTACTTAAATAAGCGAATTGATATAAACCGTTACTTCCAAAGGTCGGGGTCGTTATTTTTGGAAGGGATATTTTTTAATACTTGAGAAAAGCGGTTAGCAAAAATACCCGCATAGCCCCAAAAAGCAAAAAATAAAGCGGGGGCTAAAATAACCAAGCCGATAACTTGCAAACTGTAATGGCTGTAATAGCCCACAGCGATAAATATCACGGCTAGCACAAACAGTGCTAGCCCGCGAAAAAAGCGCTTTAAACTCAACTTAGGGTCGCTCCCTAAGCGGTAAATAAGTGGCTTTAGCATAATGAATTAATGCTTAGTAGTAAGAATGCTCGCCTGCTTCATGATCGGTAATGTCTGACACACCGGTGATCTCATCAAATTTAGCAATCATTTCTTTTTCAATGCCTTCTTTTAGTGTGACATCGATCATAGAACACCCATTACAACCACCACCAAACTGAAGTACAGCAACACCAGCTGCAGTGATCTCTACCAAGCTAACTTGGCCGCCATGGTTGGCAAGTTGTGGGTTTACTTCAGTTTCTAGCATGTGCTGCACACGCTCATTCAAGCTGGCATCTTCACCTAGTTTACGTGCTTTAGCATTAGGTGCTTTAAGAGTTAACTGTGTGCCCATTTTGTCGGTAACAAAATCAATTTCAGCTTCGGCTAAAAAAGGCGCGCTTTCAGCATCAACAACCGCATCAAAGCCGTTAAAATTTAGGCGAATATCGCTCTCTTCTACCGCGTCTTCTGGACAATAAGAAACACCACATTCAGCTTGTGATGTACCAGGGTTAACAACAAACACACGAATATTCGTTTGTTGAGATTGATCTGCTAATAGCTTAGCAAAATGCGCTTGCGCTGTTTCGGAAATAGAAATCATAATACCGTCTATACTTGACTAAATTACTCGGATACTGCATATCATACTCCGCTCATCGTGTTGCGGCTAGTGTTGAGCGTAAAAAGTTGGCATCTATTTTAAGCAATGGTAGCGTGCAATTAACAAACATTTTTAGAGTGATTTATATGCGCTTCATATTAACAATAATGGTGGTGCTAGCCAGTTTTTCAAGTATGGCAAAGCCCCTGTCTTATTATTTTGAGAAACAGGTTGAATTCGATTCTACCATACCAACACCTCAAGAGGTGCTGGGTTATCAAGTGGGTGAGTGGCATGTGAGACATGACCAACTTGTTCGCTACATGGAAATTTTAGCTCAAAAAAGCGATCGAATTAATTTTGAAGTAATAGGTCGTACTCATGAGCAGCGCCCGTTAGTTATGCTAACGATTACTGCGGCTAACAAATTAAAAAATATAGAAAAAACTCGCCAAGCGCACTTAGCTCGCCTAAATAATTCAAACAATAAAACAGCGGAGCAGCCAAGTGTTGTATGGATGGGTTACAGTGTTCATGGGAATGAATCATCAGGTAGTAATGCAGCTTTACTAGTCGCTTATTATTTAGCGGCAGCGCAAGGGGATGAAATAAATGAGCTACTTAACAACACGGTTATTTTACTCGACCCGTCGCTTAACCCAGACGGCTTAGCACGTTTCGCAAATTGGGCTAATAGTAATCGTGGAATGAACTTATCGTCAGATCCGCAAACCCGAGAGCATGTAGAAAGCTGGCCAAGCAGTCGAACAAACCATTATTGGTTTGATTTAAACCGTGATTGGTTGCTGTTACAGCACCCAGAGTCGCGCGCAAGGATTGCTAAGTTTCATTATTGGAAGCCTAATATTTTAACTGACTTTCATGAAATGGGGCCAAATAGTAGCTACTTTTTTCAACCGGGTATCCCAAGTCGTAAACACCCAATTACCCCTGAAGAAAATGTAAGTCTAACTAAAGCGATTGCAAATTATCACGCTAAAACATTAGATGAAAACAACGCGTTATACTTCACCGAAGAAAGCTTTGATGACTTTTATTATGGTAAAGGCTCTACCTACCCCGATGTAAATGGTGGTGTGGGTATTTTATTTGAACAAGCAAGTTCTCGTGGCCATATTCAAGAAACGATCAATGGCCCGCTAACTTTTGCGTTTACGATTAAAAACCAACTGTTAACGAGCTTATCAACGTTTAAAGCAGCGATTGATAACCGCCAAGCTTTGCTAGAGTACCAAGCTAACTTTTACAACACAGCGATTGAGCTTGCCAAAGATGAAGACTATCAAGGTTATATTGTTCAAGCAGGTGAAGATCATACCCGTACTAACGATTTTTTGAGCATACTTAAACAACATCAAATTAATGCCTACCCAGTGAAAGAAGGGCTAAAAGCTGAGGGTAAAAACTTTACCGCTAATAGTTATTTTGTGCCGCTTGCGCAACCACAATATCGATTAGTTAAAGCTATTTTTAGTGAGCAACAAAACTTTGCCGATAACACCTTTTACGATGTGTCGGGTTGGACATTAGCGCATGCGTTTAATTTACCATTTGCTAAAGTAAACAGCCGCTGGGGATTAGAGGTAGAAAAAACAGCTTGGCAAAAACCAAAGCAGCCAGAGTTAGCGTCACTGACTAAAAATTACGCCTATGGATTTGCATGGAATGACATGCAAGCTCCCAAAATGCTCAATAGTCTGTTACAGCAAGGCATTAAAGCTCGTGTTGCATTAAAACCATTAACAGCAGTATCAACCAATGCAGAAGTAAACTTTGACGCAGGTAGTATTATTATTCCAGCAGGACTTCAAACTGACACCAACTGGGTGACAAAGTTAAACCAAGCACAAAGCCAGTTTGGGATTGAAGTTAAACCAATTACTACCGGTTTAACTAGTAAAGGTGCTGATTTAGGGTCTCGCTCTATGGCTGTGGTTTCTGCACCTAAGGTGTTATTGGTTGGTGGTAAAGGCGTGAGCCAATATGAAGCGGGTGAAGTGTGGTACTACCTAGACCGTTTTGTGGGTGTAGCGCCAACCATTGTTGAAATGGAGCGTTTAGCGTCTTTAGAGCTCAGTAATTACAGCCTTATTGTGTTGCCACATGGTAATTATTCTACTTTATCTGATTCCGATAAAGTTGCTATAAAAAGCTGGGTAAGGAAAGGTGGTGTTATTTGGGGGCACAAAGGCGGAGCTAAGTTTTTAGCCGATCAACAGCTATTAAAAGCAAGCTACTTATCGCGTAGAGATGTGGCTAGTGCATTTGATACTCAAGGTTTAAAGTATGCAGACAAAGACCACCTAGCAGGTCGTCAGCGTATTGCAGGTGCGATATTTAATACCAAGGTAGATACAACTCACCCACTAATGTTTTCATTTAAGCGTGACACACTACCCGTATTTAAAAATAGTACTTGGCTACTTGAAGCCTCGCAAGCACCATTTGTAAATATACTTACCTATACACAGCAGCCGCTACTTGCTGGTTTTACTGATGCAATAAATGTAGAGCAAGTGGCTGGTGGGGCAGCGTTAATGGCACACTCTTATGGTCGAGGTAGTGTTATTGCGATGACAGATAACCCTGTATTTAGAGGGTACTGGTATGGTACCAGCCGATTATTAAGTAATGCTTTATTTTTTGGTCACACCTTTCGCGTGAGTGGAAACTAACACGCCCTAAAGTGGCGTTAAGCACGTGGTAAATGCCCATACGTGTTTAGCGCCGGCTTCTTTTAACGATAAGGTGGCTGCATTAAGAGTTGCTCCTGTAGTCATAATATCATCGATAATTACTACCGTTTTTCCCTCTAAATTAATTTTGCATGAAAAAGCCTGCTGTAAATTTTTAACTCTTTTAGCTTTGCTTAATTGTGATTGTGCCGAGGTGTGTTTATGGCGAAGCAACGCATTATTTAATACTTTATTTGACCCTAAACAGGGCTGCCATACTTGGGTGACTTGATTAAACCCACGCGCTAAAAAGCGCGCTTTATGTAAAGGTAAAATTATAAATGCATCAACAGCGACAGAGTGTTTAGTCATAAAAACCCTAAGTTGTTTTTTTATGACTTGCTGTAGTGCTTTTTTATAATGGATTTGATTATTAAATTTAAGCTGCTTTAACCATAAATCAAAAGGGGGCTGGTAAAAAGCACAGGCAAACAGCTTTTCAAAGTTGCAGTTAGGAAACATTTCTACAATATCAGGGCGGTAAAATAAATTGTCATGCTCGGCCAAATCTAGCAATGGCAAGTCATCTAAACAAAATTGACACAGTCCCATTGAGCTATGAATTTGACTTTGACATAACACACAGTAAGAGGGGAATAGCCAATCACTTAGGCTGAGTTTCATTCGCTGATGATCCTCATTACAAACTCCTTTTAAAGCGCTATCATAGAACTCAAGTTTGGTTAAGGTTAGGCAAATATGCAAAATGAATGTGTGTTGTTACATGGTTGGGGAATGAGCCGAGGTGTGTGGCAGTTAATAAAACCAGAATTAGAGTTTTCATATTCAGGTAAAGTGCGTTGTTTGGATTTACCCGGTTATGGTGATAATAACGCCTCTTTAAGCCCATATACATTACACGATGCTGCAAAGCAGGTGAGTGAGCAGTTAAAGCCACAATCGGTACTAATGGGGTGGTCTTTAGGTGGGTTGTTTGCTATTTATATTGCCAAACATTGGCCAGAAAAAGTATCAAAAGTCATTTTAGTTGCCTCAACGCCCTTTTTTGCAGAGCAATTACCATGGGCTGGCATTAAGCCTAAAGTATTAAAACAGTTCAAAGAGCAGTTGTTGCAAGAGCGTTCAAAAACGATAGAGCGCTTTTTGGCAATTCAGGCAATGGGCAGTGAGTCGGCTCGAGATGATATAAAACAGTTAAAGCAGTTATTGAGTCAGTCACCGCCTCCGAATAACGAGGCTTTAAGTGCAGGGCTAGACATACTGCAAAATGAAGATTTACGCGAATTATTTGCTCAATGTCCAGTGACTATTCGCGGCATTTTCGGGCGCTTAGACTCTCTCGTTCCTTATCGGGCCATTGAGAAAATGGTGGTACTTAATGCTGACTTTGAGTACGAAGTGATAGACAAAGCATCACATGCGCCTTTTATTTCTCATAAAAGTGAATTTTTATCTGCCGTTAAATCAATGCTTTGAAGCAAAGCCATGATTACTGCGGTTTAAAGCTTTATTTTGCGTGATTTTTGAGCGATAATTAAACAATATTTATTTGCTGGAGGTTTATTATTATGCCAATAGGATCTGTATTCAATAGTGGTGTTGAAGGGTTTAATAGAGCCAGCCAAGGAATTGAAAAAGCCAGCGCTGAGATTAATCGTGCCAGCATAGAGCAGCAAGACGACTCTCAACTAGCGCAGCAACGTCAATTAACGGCCGCTCGCCCTGAAGAAGCAGTCACCGCGCCAGTATCTCAACCTGCACGAATTGATGATGCGTTAGTAAACTTAAAAGTTGAAGAGTTTAATGCTAAGGCAAACACGCAATCTATCCAAACTGCAGATGACGTATTAGGCACTTTAGTTGATATTAAAGTGTAATTTCTCATGAATATTGTCACGCCGTTTCCGTCTATTAATATAAACACCGCAAATGTTTATACGGAGACTGCTCGGCGTGACAACCAGCTACGTGAAGTCATTCCCCCAGCCGCTGCGAACACCGCTGGTAGCACTGAAAACAAAGCTCAAAGTGATGCAGAAAAAGCCAAACTGCCAGGAAATAGCGACAGCTCAACCTACAATGCGAGTGGCAAAATTGCAGACGATAAAACGATTGCGCAACGCGAAGGCAATGCAGATAGCGATCAAGATAATGCCGAGCAAGAAAAACAACAAGCTGCAGAAGAAGTTAGTGAGCAAGAAGAACTGCAACTTGAGCAAGAATTACAGCAAATTAAAGAACTTAAAGCGCGCGACACTGAAGTACGAACACATGAGCAAGCGCATGCCGCTGTGGGTGGACAATATGCGGGCTCTCCTAGCTACGAATATCAAAGAGGGCCCGATGGTACTAACTATGCTGTAGGTGGTGAAGTACCGATAGATGTTGGAGTTATCAATGGCGATCCTCAAGCAACTATTGATAAAATGCAAACGGTACGTGCTGCTGCACTCGCGCCGGCTGAGCCTTCAGGTGCCGACAGAGCAATAGCGGCAGATGCCACTCAAAAGATAGCCGCAGCACAAGCTGAGTTAGCTTCAGCAGATGACGAAGACAGCAGCGAAGATAAAAGCAGAGTCAGTGCGTCGTTTTCTAACAGTGAAAGTTCAGAAGTAAAAACTGCTAAAAGTGAAGAGCAATCGCGTGATGTTGAAGTAGAAGCGCGTGCTGGGCGCATTGCTAGTTTTTATCAACTGGCCACATCACCTGCGACTCAAAGCCAATTCTCAGCACAAATTTAAACTAAACCTTATATTTAATAGCCATAAAAAAACCGCCTAAGCGGTTTTTTTATGGGGTCATTTTATTTTTTCACTTTCGCATTGGCAAAGGCATCAGCAAACGCATTTCCCATCATGGCATTGCCTGTGTCGCGCTTAGGTTTGGGCGCTCGCGATTGGTTTGCATTGTTACCACGTGGCTTTTGCACCGCCGCAGGGGCAGCTTTATTGCTAGTGTCTATCTCGTCATCTAGGCGCATGGTAAAGCTAATACGTTTACGTGCAGCGTCAACCTCAACCACTTTCACTTTAACAATGTCACCAGCTTTAACCACTTCTCGTGGGTCTGAAATAAACTTATTAGTAATAGCCGAAATATGCACTAGTCCATCTTGATGTACGCCAACATCCACAAATGCGCCAAAATTAGCTACGTTCGATACCACGCCTTCTAAAATCATTCCTGGTTTTAAATCACTAATTTTTTCAACGCCTGCTTTAAACTCAGCAGTTTTAAATTCAGGGCGCGGATCACGACCTGGCTTATCAAGTTCGCTAATAATATCGGTCACGGTAGGCAGACCAAATTTATCGTCAATATAGTCATTTGCAGCGAGCTTATTTAAAAACTCTTTGTTACCAATGAGGTTATTTACGTCTACCTGATTGTGCTCACAAATACGCTTAACGATAGGGTATGCTTCAGGGTGAACTGATGAGTTGTCTAGTGGATCGCTGCCATTGTTAATGCGTAAAAAGCCGGCTGCTTGTTCAAATGCTTTTGGCCCTAAGCGCTCTACTTTTTTCAACTGACTACGTTTTGTAAATGACCCGTTTGTATCACGGTAGCTTACAATGTTTTGCGCTAAGGTTTTGTTTAAACCAGAAACACGTGCAAGTAAAGGTACAGAGGCCATATTTAAATCAACCCCCACACTGTTTACACAGTCTTCTACCACTGAGATTAGACTTTGTCCTAGTTGGCTTTGTGATACATCATGTTGATATTGGCCTACACCAATAGACTTAGGCTCTATTTTAACCAACTCAGCCAATGGATCTTGAAGGCGACGTGCAATAGATACGGCACCACGTAAAGATACATCTAAATCTGGAAATTCATTAGCAGCGAATTCAGAAGCAGAGTAAACCGAAGCGCCGGCCTCACTGACCATGATTTTATTTAGTTTAAGCTCAGTATTGGCTTTGATAAGTTCGCCAACTAGTTTATCTGATTCGCGAGAAGCGGTACCGTTACCAATCGCAATGAGCTCAACTTTATGTTGGCGACATAATTGCTCGAGCGTGCGTAATGATTTATCCCAATGATTTTGTGGTGCATGTGGGAAAATCGTTTGGGTAGCAAGCAGCTTACCTGTGCTATCAACCACGGCAATTTTACAACCGGTACGTAAACCAGGATCTAAGCCTAACGTAGTGCGAGGGCCAGCAGGGGCTGCCATTAATAAGTCTTTTAAGTTTTTAGCAAATACATCAATGGCACCGGTTTCGGCTTTTTCACGCATTGCGGCTAAAAATTCATTTTCTAAATGTAATCCAAGCTTAATTTTCCACGCCCATTGCACTACAGTTAATAACCAAGCGCTGGCAGGTTTGTTTTTAATATCTAGGCGGTAATGATCGCTGATCATCTGTGCACACAATTGCGCTGGGTTTTCAGCGTTAGGCTCAGGATTAATAGTTAACTGTAAAATACCTTCGTTACGTGCTCTTAGCATGGCTAATGCTCGATGCGAGGGGACTTTTTTTAATGGTTCTTGATGTTCAAAGTAGTCTCGGTATTTAGCCCCCGCTTGTTCTTGGCCATCAATAAGTTTACTTTCAATCGCTCCATTTTGACTAATATGACTTCTAAATTTAGCGAGTAATTTAGCGTCTTCAGCAAAGCGCTCCATCAAAATAAACTTAGCACCATCAAGCGCTGCTTTAGTATCGACAATCGCTTTTTCGGCATTAATAAATTTTGCAGCCTCAGCGTCTGGGTCAAGCATTGGATCGTTAAATAACGCATCAGCTAGTGGTTCTAAACCAGCTTCAATAGCTATTTGACCTTTAGTGCGGCGCTTTGCTTTATAAGGCAAATATAAGTCTTCTAGTTCGGTTTTACTTTGTGCAGCTTTAATATCAGCCGCTAATTCAGCACTAAGCTTATTTTGTGATTCTATCGTCGACAGGATAAAGCCACGACGCTCTTCAAGTTCACGTAAATAAGATAAACGTTGTTCTAGAAGGCGTAGTTGGGTGTCATCTAATCCACCGGTCACTTCTTTTCTGTAACGGGCAATAAAGGGGACGGTTGCGCCTTCATCAAGTAACTTTGTTGCTGCAACCACTTGTTGCTGCTGTGCATTTAGCTCCGTTGCTAAACGTGCAGAGATATCGCTCATGCAAAAACCTTTTAATACAAAAAATAAGACCAGCTAAAAAGTTAACTGATGCGTCAATGTCTTGAATAATATCACAGGGGAGGGTAATAAAAAGCTCTTAAAGCAAGCTATTTTACTTGCTTTAAGATGCCATTGCTGGGGCAATAAAAAGCGGATTTAGTGAGGGTGCTCTACACTTTCGAGTACTTCACTAAATGTGTGCGCTATTGGGCTAATATGAACAGGAATTTGCAGCTTACGTGCTATATCGCGTGCTGAAATTAAACCACTTATTTCATTATTAGCCGCAGTAACTAATATAAACATAGCACCATGATGTTCCATAGTTTGCAGTGCATCACCGATACATGAGTAGCTTAAGCTTTTCATACTTACACCCATTAAGTTACTCAGCGGTGTCATTAAATAGCGTAAGCTAATTTCACTACGAGGCAAGCCTAAACGCTGCGATAAAATCATGATTTTTGAGCTTTGTAAATCTGCACTTGCGACAATACCAATTAGCTTTTGATGCTCATCAGTTACTAAAATAAAATCAGAAGGCTGAGTATTTAGTTGTTTTGATGCTTGTTCAATGGTTGTATCAAACGCTGCGCGCATAGGACTTGTTTGAGTAAAGCTAGTTACTATACGTGTTGCTGGAGAGGTTAAATCAATCACAGCCTCATTAGTAAAAGTATCAGCAATAGTGCCATGAGAAATATCTTGGGTACGGAGTTCTTTAAAGTTAGACATAATATCCACCTAAATAAATAGTTATACAAATTTAATAATGTTTAAAAGCAAGTTATTAAATTAAATAACGGGTGGCGCTCGCGGGTTTGCATGACTGTAGGCAGTGGCTAAAAATCGACTTTCATAATGAAAGAAAAACGCTAAAGGAAGTGGTTGGATTTCTCTAAGCGCAATAACACCAACATGAGAATCTAAATCGGTGTCGAGGTTTGCTTGGTCAGGGGAGTCACAAACAATAAATTCAGCTGGAGCAAAACCAGCATCAAGTTTATTATTTTTAGGTGCACCATGCAATGTTAAACTCACACTCATGAAGAGTGCAAACACGAGGGCATTTTGTAATATGCGCGCTGTTATGTTTGACATAATGATGACCTTAATTAACTACTCTCAAGTTAATACAACATTACTTGAGTAACTTTAGTTATAGCTTACTCAGATAATATAAACAATAAAAAGTTAATATGATCTGAATCAAAACTAAGCGCTGTCATTTTTGATAGGTAATGTTATTTACGAACCACTGCTTAGCGCCTTGAGGAGTTATTACTTCAAAATCATCGTCTACTTGTTTTTTTAATAGCGCTCGCGCCATTGGTGAATCGATAGAAATATAGTCGTTGCGATCATAAATTTCATCGGGGCCGACAATTCTAAAATTTTTACACTCACCGGCCTCGTTTTCTATTTCTACCCAAGCACCAAAAAAAACTTTGCCGTCTTGTACAGGTGAGTAGTCAACAATTTTTAAATCGGGGATGCGTTTTCGTAAATAGCGAACACGACGGTCAATTTGGCGCAGTAAACGTTTGTTGTACTGATAGTCTGCGTTTTCAGAGCGATCTCCTAGGCTGGCAGCCCAACTCACAATTTTAGTCACTTCTGGACGTTTTTCATTCCAAAGATGATCATGTTCTTGCTGCAATTGTAAATAACCTTCGCGAGTAATTAAGTTTGTTTTCACGCTGAGTTCTTGTTTAATCTTCATGAGTGGCAAGGTATTAAAATAAAGGCAGCTTGTCGAGATAAAATAGCTATCAATGAATTTGAAATGTTCAGTAACAATCTAAGCAATTAATTAGTTTTTTATTATTAAGTTTTTCATTTATATTAAGGATTAATAAATTATAAAAAAAGCAATAAATTATGGGACAAGAGACAGTAAAAGTATTGGTGGTTGATGACGATAAACGTTTGCGCAGTTTGCTGGAACGCTACTTGGTAGAGCAAGGGTTTATTGTCAGAACAGCTGCGGATTCAGAGCAAATGGATAGACTAATTGAGCGTGAAAACTTTCACCTAATGGTGCTTGATCTAATGCTGCCCGGCGAAGATGGGCTTTCTATTTGCAGACGTTTACGCCAAAAAGAAAACCAAATTCCTATCGTTATGCTGACCGCCAAAGGCGATGAAGTAGACCGCATTATTGGCCTAGAACTCGGCGCTGACGATTATATTCCGAAACCGTTTAATCCTCGCGAGCTATTAGCGCGCATAAAAGCCATTTTACGTCGTCAATCAAAAGAAGTGCCAGGAGCGCCTTCAGCGCAGGAGAACTTAATTGCGTTTGGTAAATTCACCCTGAATTTAGCCACCCGCGAAATGAGTGAAGGCGATAACACGGTGTCACTCACCAGTGGTGAATTTGCGGTGTTAAAAGCGTTAGTTTCTCACCCGCGTGAGCCATTAAGTCGTGATAAATTAATGAACTTAGCTAGAGGGCGAGACTACAGTGCGCTTGAGCGCAGTATTGATGTTCAAGTATCACGTCTTCGTAGAATGATCGAAGTCGATGCCGCTAACCCACGCTATATTCAAACGGTATGGGGTTTAGGTTATGTATTTGTTCCTGACGGTGAAAAGTAATCATTATGGGAATGTTTCCGCGTAGTGCGTTTGGACAAACCGTATTTTTGGTTGCCGCTTTGTTGCTTATTAACCAAATAGTCTCCTACGTCACGGTAAGTTTATATGTAGTTAAACCCACCATTGAACAAGTTAATTTAATGCTGGCTAAGCAAATTAAAACCGTGTTTATTGATTGGGAAGATGGCGTTGAAGTCACCGATGAAGTCTCTGAGAAGTTTTTTGAAATAACCGGCATTGAAGTAATGACTCAGCGTGAAGCTATGCGTCATGGTTTAGGCCAAAGTCGTGAGTATTCTGGGCTATCGCGTAGTATGTCTGAGCAATTAAATGGCTTTTCTCGGGTGCGCATTAGTCAAACTGATCCGCTTATTTATTGGGTAGAAGCCCCGCAGGCGCCGGGTTATTGGGTCAAAGTGCCGCTCACCGGATTTAAAGAAAGTAACCTTGAGTTTTTAACCTTTTATCTTTCTAGTATCGGCTTTTTAAGTGTACTAGGAGGTTGGTTATTTGCCAGGCATTTGAACCGACCACTAAAAGCATTACAACAAGCTGCGATAAAAGTAGGGGTAGGCGACTTTAGTACCAAGTTACAAGAGCAAGGGTCGAGTGAGGTTATTGAGGTAACGCGCGCCTTTAATCAAATGTCGCGAGGTATTGCTGCCCTTGAAAACGACCGTCGATTACTTATGGCCGGTGTTTCTCATGATTTACGCACACCGCTTACGCGTATTCGTTTAGCCACAGAAATGATGGTTGATGAAGATGATTATTTACGTGAAGGCATTATTTACGATATTGAAGATATGAATGGCATTATCGATCAATTTATCGAATATTTACGCCATCATAAACGTGAAGAACAAACCTGCGAAGATATTAATGCGCTCCTTGGTGAAGTCGTACAAAGTGAGCTTAAGCATCAACGTGCGATCACGTTTAAACCGAATCCTAATATTGGAAAAATTCCCATAAGTAGTGTCGCGATTAAGCGAGTAGTGACCAATATGATAGAAAATGCACTACGCTACTCAGAGGGTGATATTGAAGTACTCAGTTATTTTAATTCCAATAAAAAATATGTGGTTATTGCGGTCAACGATAGTGGTCCGGGTATTCCTGAAAGCGAGTTGGAGTCTGTGTTTGAGCCGTTTAAACAAGGTGATGCAGCTCGCGGTAGTGAAGGTAGCGGCCTAGGCCTTGCAATTATTAAGCGTATTATCGATATGCATGGCGGCAAGGTGGTGCTCTCTAATCGCCCTGAAGGTGGTTTAAGTGCGCAAATATACCTACCAATAAAGGTTACTAATCCAAGCTAATAACGCTATCTGCATGGTTGCAGATAGCGTTAATTTATTATCTAGAGTTCAGATTAACTACTAGAGGGCTTTAAAACGAATGGCTGTACCGCCACTGGTGGCCAATTTTAATGTTAGCTTATCGCTTGCGGTAACAGTGCGTTTTTCAATGCTTAAATCATAAGGATTGTTCTTCCATTCAGCGTTTTTACCGTCTTGGTAGATTTGCGCTTCAAACTGTTTATCTTTATCTAAAAAGTCGAGTTTAATCTCAATGGTGCGGGCATTTTCGTCGGTAACTGCACCTAAGTACCAATCGTTACCTGAATAGTTATCGCGCTTGCGCTCTTTGCGTGCAAATACAATAAAGTCGCCTACTTCGCCATCAAGCGCAATACTTTGCTGCCAATCGGTCGGTACGTCTTGAATGAACTGAAAAGCATCGGGTTTAGCTAAATAATTCCGTGGTAAATCCGCCGCCATTTGAATTGGGCTGTACATTACTACATACAATGCTAATTGCTTTGCTAGTGTTGTTTGTGGGCGATTTGTGTCGTCCCCTAAGCCATTAAAGCTCATATCAAAAATACCAGGGGTAAAGTCCATTGGTCCTGCCAGCATACGCGTAAAGGCAAGCATGGGAATGTGTTCTGGTGGATTGGGTGGTGTGCCCCATGCGTTAAACTCTTGACCACGCGCACCTTCACGGGCAATCCAGTTAGGGTAAGTGCGGCGCAGACCCGTGTCTTTTATTGGTTCATGTGTGTTGATGCTTAGCTTATATTTAGCGGCAAGTTTAATGTTATGTAAGTATTCATTTACCATAAATTGGCCGTCATGCCATTCAAAGCGGGCAATGCCGTTTTCATCTATGCGTTTTATATTGCCACCATCGGCCACATAACCAGTTTTTATTTGGCTTACATTTGATTTTTCATAAAGCGCAAAAGCATCTTCCATTTGGTCGCGATAATTACTAACATTGCCAGAGGTTTCATGATGACCAATTAACTGCACCCCTTTTTCTTTACCGTACTGTGTAAGCGCTGCAATATCGAAATCGTCATAAGGCTGAGTAAAGCTAAATACATCGCCATTATAAAACCAGTCGCCATCCCAACCTGTGTTCCAACCTTCAACTAATACGCCGTCAAAGCCATACTCAGCGGCAAAGTCCATATAGTATTTAGTATTTTTTGTGGTGGCACCGTGTTTTTCTCCACTGCCCCAAGTGGTTTCATTGATGTGCATTCCCCACCAAATACCTACATATTTACCTGGTTTAACCCACGACACATCACCGAGCTTATTTGGTTCATTCAGGTTTAAAATAATATCTGAATTAACTAAGTCTATCGCTCGCTCACCTATTTGAATGGTGCGCCAAGGAGTATTGAATGCGCCGCGCTTCTTAACCGCAATGCCATCAGACCACGGTGTTAAATCGGCACTAAACGTACCTGGGCGACGCTGGTTAAGCACCATCCCTGCATAATCTACCAGAGCTGCTTCATGAATGCTGACATGTACACCGTTACCATTTTTAAAGGTAAAAGGGGTATGAACAAGTGCAGCATCTTGTAAGTCTGTAGTGTTATAGGCATATTCATAACGGTTCCAACCGCGAGCAGGTATCCACCATGCGGTGGTTTTATCTTTTGCGGCAATAGCAAATTCGGTCAGTTCTTTAGTAATTTCAGTTTGTTCAAAACCGGCTTGCTTAGGGACTTCATAGCGAAAACCTACACCACTATCAAAGGCTTTAAATCGTACAGTGTATGTGCCAGCGTGGGGCGCAGGTTTATTGAAGGTAACGGCAATTTCATTGTGTTTATCAACAACGGTTTGACGCTCTCCCCAAGGTTGCTGCCATTGGCTATCGGTTTGTGAACGAGTTACTTCACTAATAACAAAGCCGTCATCAAATGGTGCTTGGCTTTTAAACCTAAAACCTAAGCGTGACTGCTCAATAACAGGCTTACCATTAAAGCTAATAGAGTAATGAGGGGATGATGATTGATCAGAAATGGTAATTTTAATTTTTTGATCAGGTGATTTCAGCGTGGCTTCTTTTGCAAAAGCACTGCTTGCAAGTAAAGCAACTAGTAGTAAAGGTAATCTCATTGTGTGTCCTTGATGTCAAACCGTAGGTTATGAGCATAAAGTGATGAACACACTATTACGAGATAGCTGCATACGTATTCAATTAATTAGCTAAAAAAGAGTGTGTTAATTAATCTGCAAAACTTTATGTAATTAGTTCTATAATAAATAAAAAGAATTTAACAAGAAGAAAATATGCTGAAAATTTTACTCGCTATTTTAGGTTGTATCATTGTTTTTAAGAGTAGTGCAGCAACGGTTACTGTTTATAATAGCAACCAAAAAGTTCAAGAAAATGTTGTTGTTTGGTTAGCTCCAGATCAAGCCTCTGGCGTGAATATAAATAAATCACTTTTCACTATGACACAAAAAAATCGCCAATTTACACCACATATCTTAGTCGTTGAAAAAAACAGCCAAGTTGAATTTCCTAACGCTGACTCGATAATGCATCACGTGTATTCATTTTCTAAAAGCAAAACATTTGAATTAAAGCTTTATCGAGAACAACCACAAGATCCAATTACATTTGAACAAACAGGAGTTGTGGAGCTTGGTTGTAATATTCATGATTGGATGTTGGGTTACATTGTTGTTGTGGATAGCCCATATTATGCAATCACCAATGAGCAAGGAGTAGCATCGTTCGATATCCCAAATGGAGCCTATAAACTAAATGTTTGGCATGAAGGCTTTAGAGATATTAGCAACATAGAGTCGCAAAAAGTTGTTATAACTAACAATAAATTAAGTTATCAGTTAAAACAAAAACTAACTTTGCCTATTAGGGTTGAAGTTGATGAGTTTGACGATTATGAATAGTCTATTGGGCTTAGCCGTTGTTATTTGCTTGTTGAGTGTTTTTTCAGCCAACGCACAAGTTAAAGGTTTGCTGCAAGTAAGGGCAGTGCAAGCTGATTCACAACTAAGCTGGCAAGAGGGTGGAATTGGTTTATATCGCCATGATGCGGCTAATCAAGGTGTGGTTTTATCTCAGGGAATTATTGATTTAAGTG
The DNA here is from genome assembly GCF_005887175.1 of Pseudoalteromonas sp. S1612. Classification (GTDB taxonomy): domain Bacteria; phylum Pseudomonadota; class Gammaproteobacteria; order Enterobacterales; family Alteromonadaceae; genus Pseudoalteromonas; species Pseudoalteromonas undina. The sequence continues at coordinate 69,767 of NZ_PNDH01000005.1, forward strand.
CAGATATAAGTTCTAGTTGGTCTGCCCATGCTGTAGTTAATTTATATCAAGATCCAAAAAGTACCTTGGGGGTTAGTCAGGCTTATCTGCAATATAAACCTTTAGTTCGCAGTGATTATAAATGGCATATTAAAGTGGGTGGCTTTTATCCACAATTGTCATTAGAAAACCCTGATATGGGCTGGTTATCTGCATATAACTATACCAATTCGGCAATTAACTCTTGGGTAGGTGAAGAGCTGCGAACGCTAGGTGTTGAAGCAACAATTAAACGCCCAGCCCGTAATTTTAATAGTGCCCATAGTTTTAGTTTGGTTGGTGCGACATTTAAAGGTAACGATCCTGCGGGGACATTACTCGCTTGGCGAGGCTTTGCTTTGCATGATCGCCAAACAACACTTAATGAGGCTCTCGCTTTTGCGCCTGTTGCGTCTTTAAATACTCCACAGTTACAATTTCAAGCAAACCAAGTTTTACCGTTTGAAGAGGTCGATGGGCGATTTGGTTATTACGTTGGTGGACATTGGGATTATTTAAAAAAGTCTCAGTTGCGAGTGTACTACTATGATAACAATGGTGACCCTGGCGCTCTTAATTATAATACGGGTCAATATGCCTGGGATACTCGATTTTTAAGTGTCGCATGGCTAAATAAATTTACACCGAAAACACGATTAATTATCCAAATAATGTCGGGTGGTACGGCTATGGGTCAAAACCGCGGCGTTGATACTCGATTTTATAGTCATTTTGCATTATTGAGTCATAAAATAAAACGCCACCGTTTCTCAGTACGTTACGATTATTTTGAGGTGACAGACAAAGACGATTGGAAGTTTGACCCTAATGCTAGTCATGGCGAGGGACTAACAGCAACTTGGCGTTATCAGCTTACACCACAATGGCAAATAGGTGTTGAGGGGTCAGCGCTTCATAGCCAAGCAGATAACCGAGTAGCTATGAATAAAGCATCGAGAATATCGCAGCAGCAAATAGCATTAAATGCTCAGTTTCGGTTTTAGTTGGAAGAATAACAAATTGAAACAAATAAGGGCTCTTGTGAGCCCTACTTTGTATTAATGGCTTTTTATTTTTTGTCAAAAGCGCGTTTCATGTAATTAGGTGTTGCGAGTGCACCGTGATGAATGCCGCCATTGTAGTATTCACTATGCTCAGCAATTATGGCTGCGCCGTCTTCTCTAAAACCGTTAAATGCTTCAGATTTACGAGCTAGCGTCACCGACCACAACCCACTTGGATAAATAGGTTGTGGGAATGGAAGAGTTTGCAAGTCTTTAAAACCAACACTTAGCATAGCTTCGCGCATTTCAACCAGAAGTGGCAAATGCATTAATGGCGATTCGCTTTGTTGTACGAGTATTCCACCAGGGCGAAGTGCGTTTAAACAGCTAGTATAAAACGCATGGTTAAATAAACCCTCACCAGGGCCTACCGGATCAGTTCCATCAACAATCACCACATCAATAGACTCACCAGCTGCTTCGCGCATATATTTAATGCCATCGTCAAACATCACAGTGGCACGTGGATCGTTATTTGATTCACATAACTCTGGGAAGTACTTTAACGACATTTGGGTAACTACTTCGTCAATATCGATTTGTGTCACAGTTTCTACACTTGGGTGCTTGAGTACTTCACGTAATGTACCGCAATCGCCGCCGCCAATAATAACCACATTTTTAGGGTTTGGGTGTGCTAGTAATGCTGGGTGGCTGATCATTTCATGATAAAAAAAGTTTTCAAGGCTACTCACCATAGTGCAGCCATCAATGATCATTAAATTACCAAAGTCTGTGGTTTCAAACATTTCTACTTTTTGAAAAGGAGACTGTTTTTCATCTAACTTTTTGTTAATACGTAATGAAAATGCGCTGCCATCGCGGTCGCTAATTTCAGTAAACCACTTACTTTGATCTAAATTTGCCATAGTTGTTGTTACACTTTTGGTTGAGTATGAAAAAAGGAGGCAATTCTGCCAGTGCTTGCGCTATTGCTCAATCAAATTTTACGCTCTTTAGCGAATAAAGTTAGCTATAAAGAGGGGAAAGTTCAATTTTTGTTAGCTTAGCAGATAGTGACGTATTAAAATGCCCCTTTACACCTAATTTAATAAAGAAGAGTTGCCATGACTTGGGGTTTAGAAACAGCACGTGCTACATACAATGTTGCTCATTGGAGCGATGGTTATTTTGATATTAACGCACAAGGTGAATTGATAGCCTATCCGGATGGCGACCAAACAAAACCTGCCATTTCTTTAAGCCAGCTTACTGAGCAATTTAAACAGCAAGGATTAACCTTACCAGTATTGGTGCGCTTTACCGATATTTTAAAAAACCGTGTAGATACGCTCACCAATGCGTTTACTCAAGCGCGTAGCAACCGTGAATATAATGGTAAATACACCTGTGTTTACCCTATAAAAGTAAATCAACAGCGTTCTGTAGTAAGTAAGCTTTTAGCACACCCAAGTGGTTTAGTGGGGCTTGAAGCCGGTTCTAAACCTGAACTAATGGCAATTTTAGGTGTGGCAAAAGAGCCTATTACTATTGTATGTAACGGCTACAAAGACAGTGAATTTTTACGTTTAGCCTGTATTGGTCAAGCAATGGGGCACAGCGTTAAAATTGTGGTTGAAAAACTCTCTGAGCTAACCACACTGCTGGAAGAAATTGATAATTTAGGTATTGAGCCTGCTATTGGTATTCGTATTCGCTTAAATTCGGTTGGTAAAGGTAAATGGCAAAATACCGGTGGTGAAAAAGGTAAGTTTGGCTTAACTGCAGGACAAGTACTCAGTGCAGTGGAAGTGCTCAAGCAACATAACAAGTTGCATTTAATGCAGATGGTACATTTTCATATTGGTTCTCAAATTGCCAATATTCGCGATATTCATCGTGCTTTGCGCGAATGTGCTCGCCATTTTGCTGAATTAACTCAATACGGTGTACCGCTCAATACTGTTGATGTGGGTGGCGGGCTTGGCGTTGACTACGAAGGTTCAGGCTCACGTAGTGCTTGCTCAATGAACTACACAGTCGAAGAATATGCGCGTAATGTAGTAAATGCATTTGCCGAGGTGTGCGACCAACATAACTTAGCTCACCCTGCAATTATTACCGAATCTGGCCGTGCTCTTACTGCACATCATGCGGTGCTTATTACCGATGTGATTGATGTTGAAAAAGCGCCAAATCATTTAAACCCAGAACCACCTGTTAAAAACAGTGCCTTAGTATTGGATGAAATGTGGCAGTGTTTACAACGTTTGAACCCGCGTATGGCATTAGAGATTTATCATGATGCAATGCACTTATTTAGTGAAGCACACGATCAATACGTACATGGTTTAGTGAGCATGCTAGAGTGGGCGAAAATAGAGCAGCTTTACTTTACTATTTTACATCGCGTTCGAGCTTCATTAAGCTCTAATGCACGAGCTCACCGCGAAGTGCTGGATGATTTAAACGAAAAACTAGCCGATAAACTGTTTGTGAATTTTTCATTATTTCAGTCGTTACCCGATGTGTGGGGCATTCAGCAGTTATTTCCGGTTATGCCCATCGAAAACCTAACGCAGCCGCTTACTCAGCGCGCTATTATCCAAGACATTACTTGTGATTCTGACGGGCAAATACGTGAGTACGTTGAAGGTGCAGGAATTGAAACCAGTTTACCTATTCCTGAATATACACAAGGTCAGCAGTATCATATTGCGATGTTTATGGTAGGGGCATACCAAGAGATTTTAGGTGACTTACATAACCTATTTGGTGATACCGATTCAGTTCATGTTGAGCTTAATGAGCAAGGATATGTATTAACCAATGCCATTAAAGGTGACAGCGTTAAGGATGTATTAAAATTTGTTGATTATGATAGCGAGTTATTAGCTGATAACTTTGCCACTCAGATTAATAAACTTGATGTATCAGAGCACTGTAAAGAAGGTTACTTAGCCGAGCTTAATGCAGGGCTTGAAGGCTACACCTATTTTGAAGATTAATTTAGTTGCATAGTTAAGCGCGGTCATTTGTGGCTGCGCGATGTTTAAAGGAATAGAAGTAATGTCAGTTATTCGCAGTGTATTTAGTATTTTCTTTTACACAATAAACACTCTTTTTTGGTTTGTGCCTATTTTTATTTGTGGCATCGTTAAGCTAATCCCAATTAAGGGACTTCAAAAGTTAATGAGCTGGACAGCCAAGCAATGTGCCTCTATTTGGGTGACGTTTAACACGTTAAATCAAACGTTATTAACGCCAACAAAGCTAAATGTAACCGGTCTAGAAGAGCTAAAATTGAAAGATTGGTACCTAGTTATTGCGAACCACCAAAGCTGGGTGGATATTTTAGTGTTACAGCGAGTATTTAACCGCAAAATACCTTTTTTAAATTTCTTTTTGAAAAAAGAGCTTATTTACGTACCTGTTTTAGGTTTGTGTTGGTGGGCGCTCGACTTTCCTTTTATGACCCGCACCAGTAAAAGCCAATTAAAAAAGAATCCTAAATTGCGTGGTAAAGATTTAGAAACGACTCGTAAAGCGTGTGAAAAATTTAAAGAAATGCCGGTTAGTGTGGTTAACTTTGTTGAAGGTACGCGTTTTACAGTGCAAAAGCATGCACGCCAAAATAGCCCGTTTCCTCACTTACTTAAACCGAAAGCGGGTGGTGTGGCGTTTGTAATGCAAGCTATGGGTGAGCAAATTTCTAAGGTGGTAAATGTCACTATTCATTACCCTGAGGGCATTCCTACTTTTATGGATTTTGCAGCCGGTAAAGTAAAACACATCGATGTACAGGTTGAAGTAAAAGGCGTTAGTGATGACTTAATTGGTGATTACACTAATGATCCTGACTTTAGAGTACGTTTTCAAAGTGAATTAAATCGCGTGTGGGAAGAAAAAAACCAGACGCTCGTTAATTTAAAACAAAAATAACAAAATGAGCTGACAGTTATGCTAAAAAAATGGTTACCTAATTGGTTAAATGGCTTAATTGTTGGCTGTGTTTTATTCGCTAATTTAATAATATTTGGCGCATTAGTACTTATCTTAGGGTTAGTTAAATTGGTTTTGCCCATACCCGTAGTAAGTAAATTATTACACAGTGCGTACAAGGGGTGGTGTAAAGGTAACCGCTTAGGGCTATGGCTAGGCTGTAATGATATTAAAGTTAATATTAGTGGGGAGGTGAATGCCAATTGTTGGTATTTGCTAATCAGTAATCATATTAGCTGGCTTGATATTGCGGTATTAAGCTCGTTAAATGCATTACCAGCCCCTAAGTTTTTTTTAAAAGATGAGCTTAAGTACGTGCCATTTATAGGCACTGGTGCGTGGGCAATGGGTATGCCCTTTATGAAACGGGTGAGCAAAGCGCAATTGGCTAAAAATCCGAATTTAAAAGGCTTAGATGTCGAGCGTACTAAGCGCAGTTGCCGTAACTTTCGTCATCATCCTACAACCATAGTTAATTTTGTAGAAGGTACACGTTTTACTGCGCAAAAGCATAAGCATCAACAAAGCCCTTTTCAGCATTTATTAAAGCCTAAGGCTGGTGGAACTGCTTTTGCCTTAGAAGTTTTAAACGAGCAATTTGACGCTATGCTTAACACTAGTTTAGTGTATAGCGGTAAGTCAGATCATGTGTGTCGTAATATTTTAAAAGGCGAGTTGGAGTCTATTAATATTACAATTGAGGTGGTGCCGATAAATACACAAATGATTGGCAGTTACCAAACAGATCACGCATTTAGAGCCGAATTTCAGCAATATTTAAATAATTTATGGATAAAAAAAGATAAGCAATTAAGCGCTATTCATATTCAGCAAGCTAGTACTGAATTAACTCCCAGTAAGGAAATTGAAATACCATGACCAAAACACACCTACAGGAGCTAATTACTCCTTGGTTTGAAAAAGTCCCCGATGCTTTTTTTCTCAGCGCAATCACGGCCTCATCCATTGGCATCCTTTCGTTATTATTTGTTTACTTATTTACCCGTCGCTTAATGTTACCGGGTATTCAAAAGGTGGTGACTAAACTCTCTCCTGAGCGTATTGGTTCATTGTCACCTATGTTGACCAAGCTGAATAAACGAATTGCTTGCTTGTTATGCTGTGTACTTTTTTTAGCCACATTTGATAGTGTTTACCCCGTTAATGAAATTGCCCAAGAGATCCTTAAAACCATTGGCCAAGCATTATTAATTATTTATATAGGTTTTATTATTAGTAGCATAGTGAGCATTGCTGGCGCTATTTATAACCAACTAGACTTTGCCCGCGAAGTGCCTATTCAAGGGCTAATTCAAGTAGTGAAGCTGATCACCTTTATTGTGTGTTCGATATTAATTGTTAGTATTGTGCTTGAAAAATCGCCGACTTATATTCTTTCTGGTTTTGGTGCGATCGCCGCTGTTACTTTATTAGTATTTAAAGACACCATATTAGGTTTTGTCGCCAGCATTCAAATTGCCGCTAATCGTTTAGTGACCTATGGGGACTGGATCCAAGTAGATAACTACGGCGCCGATGGCGAAGTAATTGATTTAGGACTTAATACTGTAAAAGTGCGTAACTGGGACAACACCATAACGACTATACCCACTTATATGCTGGTGGCCGGTTCATTTAAAAACTGGCGTGGTATGCAGGAGTCTGGTGGGCGACGTATTAAACGTTCTTTAAACATTGATATGAACAGCATCTTTTTAGTTGATGATGACTTTAAAGCGCAAATAGAAGCGGCAATACCACTGCAAGAATATATTCGACTAGGCACACTTCCCGATCCGGTGTCTAACTTAGGGTTATTTCGTCGCTATGCAGAGGGTTACTTAAAACAACACAGTAAAATCAATACCTCGCTCACACTCATGGTGCGTGAACTACAACCGCTTAACCATGGCCTCCCGATTGAGTTTTACTGCTTTAGTGAAGATAAACGTTGGATATCGTACGAGCATTTACAAGCTGAAATTATGGATCATTTACTGGCCGTATTACCGGTGTTTGGACTGCGCGCTTATCAAAGTGTTAGTGGGCAGTTAAGTCCAGCTGACGGGGTGAATATGGCGGGCAAACCTAGTATTAAAGTGCCCAATAATGCTGTCCAAGGCCAACACCAATAAAGAGCAATAATAGCCACCAAATAGGTGGCTTTTTCATACGTAGCCACGCAAATGCAGCAATCACTAATGCAATATGCCACACACTATTAATAGCTGAAGTCCAAATGGGCGAATACAATGCTGAAGCTAAAAAACCAACTACGGCGGCATTAAGCGCGGCAATTGAGCTGGCAAAGCGTGGCTTACTGGCTAAATTAATCCAGCTTTTCTGAAATGCCAACATCAGTAAAAACCCTGGGGTAAATATCAATAATGTAGCTATGATTGCGCCCATTATTGGCTGCTCGGTATTTAGCTGCGCGCCTAAGTAGGTGGCTATTGTAAACATAGGCCCAGGTATAGCCTGAGCACTGGCGTAAGCCGTTAAAAATTGATCATCACTTAACGTTGGCACACCAGCTTGAAGTACTGGCAACACAACATGCCCTCCACCAAATACCATAGCACCAGCTTGGTAAAAAGGCGCAAATAACGCAAATTCTTGCCCTATTGGAATAAAGCTAACTCCAAGCAGTAGCGCAAATAAACTAAGTGCAACCCAGTTAACTTTTCCCTGTTCACTGCTAGTTTGCTGTGATAAATCACTTAATTTTAAGAGTGGCCAGATAGCGCCGACTGCGGCTGCAATAAGTAAAATAATAATTTGTGTACCTAACATCGGCAGTAGAACAAGAGCTAGGGTGCTTATAGCTGCAATTAGCTTAAGGATTAGGTTGCTGCAAAAGCTTTTGGCCATACTAAGGGTCGCATCGCCAACAATCACTACAGCAAAGAGCTTCAATCCGGTGATCACAGCAAAATAAACGGCGTCAAATTGGTGAGCACTAATAGCAAGCAGTGTCATTATTAAAAAAGAAGGCAAGGTAAAACCAATAAATGCGGTGATGCCACCGATTACACCTGCACGCTCTACTCCAATTGCAAAGCTAACCTGACTAGAGCCAGGGCCAGGCAGGGCTTGGCTGAGGCTTATTAGCTGTGAATAGCGACTGATACTTAACCAGCGCAGCGAATCAACAAAGTGATGTTTAAAGTAACCTAAATGGGCGGCAGGGCCGCCAAAACTCACGCAGCCAAGCAAAAAAAACTGCCTAAAAATCGCAATTAACATAGTGGCCATCGCCTTTTTGATAAATCATTAAAGTGTCACAAATAAGTATGACATTTTTATGAAACGCTATCATTAGTCCGTATGAAGTAAGTAATAATACGTGTTTTACGTTACTCTTCATTTTTGGTTCATACAAATGTTTGCATAATTGCAATAATAAATTCTAAATGAATAGGAAATTACCATGATGTTAACCAAATCACTTTTAAGTGTCACTGTCGTAGCCGTATTACTTTCTGGCTGTGAAATGAATAACACGGGTAAAGGCGCCGCTATTGGTGCTGCAGCAGGGGGAATTCTAGGTAAAGCTACAGGTAACCACAAAGATAAACGTATTTTTATTGGTGCAGCTATTGGTGCGCTAGCGGGTGCAGCTGTAGGTGATTACATGGATAAACAAGAAGCTGCTTTTCGTGATGAACTAGCAGGTTCGGGAGTTGAAGTGGTACGTGAAGGTGATAACTTACGCTTAGTGATGCCCTCTAATATTACGTTTGCGACTGATCAATCTTATATTTCATCGGGCTTTCATGACACTCTAAATGCGATAGCAAGTGTAATGAATAAATACGAAAAAACCTACTTAAGTGTTGAAGGTCACACCGACAGCACGGGCAAAGATAGTTACAACATGACTCTTTCAGAGCAGCGTGCACAAAGTGTAAAAAATTACTTGGTAAACCAACAAATTATGGCTGCACGAGTAAGCACGAGCGGCTTTGGTGAATCACGCCCAATTGCCACTAACGATACCGCGAATGGTCGCGCGCAAAACCGCCGCGTCGAAATTCAAATAGTGCCTAATACACAAGGTTAATAGCTAAAACCGCGCAAATGCGTGGTTTTGTATATTTTAATGGCACTTTTGCCTGCGTTAGCTGTCACAAATAGTTCTTCGATAAGGACATATTTATGGCAGCGTGGCGCACGGCAATTATTTTATCAATATGTTTACACGGATTAGTTTTGCTTTTTGTTGCCACATTAAAAGCACCTGACATAAAACCACCGCAATCAACCCCAATTAAAGCTTATATGGTAAGTGTGCCTGCCAAAATTAAAGCAATACAACAAGTCCCTCAACAACGCGCTAACAAAAATGTGAATTCAGAAATCAACTCAATTGAGCCTGACAATGCAACCCAATCAAAATCATTAAATGCGATTAATAAAAAAACAGATAAAACGACTGAGCCGGTAAAGATCAGCACTAAAAATACCCAGTCTGTAATTTTAAAGCCTTACAAAAAGATCGATTTAAACAAAGGACTCAACAGTATTTTACAGCAACAAACTGGCTATTCTGATACTGCAAAGAGTGACCCTCAGAAAAAGCGTATTACAGTCCCAAAAGAGCATGCAGGCAAGGTAAAGCCACTATTAAAAATAGAGCAGCAAAATATGCAATTTACCACTTATCGACGAGGTGATAGCTGTTTTAGAAAGGTATCCGTTGGTGCAGGGGTTATGCCAAAAAATGACTTGCCCGAAAGTTACATAGCTGGTGTAAAGTGCGATAAAACTAAGCTAACTGAGGCTTACGATACCGCAATGAATAAATGGCTTAAAAAGAAGTAGCAACTAAAATGCAATCAATCTAAATTAAACTGTAATTCACATAGTTTTTGATACAAAGGGTTACTTGCCATTAATTGCTGATGAGTGCCTGTAGCTTTTATTTCGCCATTTTCCATTACTACAATCATATCGGCATGTTTTACCGTGGCCAGTCTATGGGCAATAATCAGCGTTGTTCTATTTTGCATTAAGTGTTCAAGTGCGGCCTGAACATGATGCTCGCTTTGCGCATCAAGCGCGCTGGTAGCCTCATCAAGTAGCAGTATTTCTGGGTCTTTTAAAATGGCGCGAGCAAGAACAATACGCTGCTTTTGCCCACCCGATAGCCTTACACCTTGTTCACCTAAGAAGCTGTTATAGCCTTGTGGTAACTGTTTTATAAATTCATCAGCATGGGCATGTTTGGCGGCCGTATAAACTTGCTCGTCACTGGCGCTTGGGTTGCCATAGCGAATGTTATGCATAACATCAGAGCTAAATAAAATCGGGTTTTGTGCCACCATCCCCATTTTGTTACGCAAGGTATTTAATGACAACTGCTTAATATTTATATTATGAAACTTAATCGCTCCGCTGGCAGGGTCATAAAAACGCTGTAACAGTTCAAACAAGGTGGTTTTACCGGCACCTGAAGGGCCAACAATAGCCACGGTTTTACCTGTTTCAATATTTAAGCTGATATTATTTAATGCGCTTACATCTGGGCGAGAAGGGTAATTAAAACTAATACCTTCAAGTGAAATTGCACTGTTGCTTGTTGTTGCATGTAACTGATCATCTTGTGGAGTTTCGGGATTTTGTATTTTACTTTTAACGGCGAGCAGTTCAAGCAGTCGGGCAGCGGCCCCTGCGGCGCGTTGTAATTCACCGTAAACCTCTGCGACGGTGGCAACCGACATGGCCACCATAATGGCATAAAATACAAACGCGCCAAGTTCACCGCCCGTCATAGTGCCTGCGAGCACATCACTACCGCCTACCCAGAGCATGGCACTAATAGCGCTAAAGGTAAGAAAAATAACTGCTGCAATTAAAAACGAACGTTGTTTAATGCGGCTTTTGGCAACGTTAAAGGCCTTTTCAGTTTCATTAGCAAAAGCAGATTGCTCTTGCTGTTCATGGCTATAACTCTGTACCACTTTTATATTTTGAATGATCTCACCCGCGTAGGTGCTGATATCTGCAATCGCATCTTGGCTGGAGCTTGCTAGTTTGCGTACTTTTTTTCCAAAAACCAACATAGGCACCAGTACTAAAGGGACGCAGGCCACAACGACCAAGGTAAGCTTTAAATTAGTAACAAGCAGCATAATTAAGCCACCGACTAACATCAACGCACTTCGCAGCGCCATAGAGAATGATGAGCCGATAATAGATTGTAGTAATGTGGTGTCGGTGGTGAGTCGCGACATCAGCTCGCCGCTGCGATTTTCTTCAAAGTAACTCGGATGCAAAGTAACAATACGATTGAATACAGCTTTTCGAATGTCATTACTGACTCGCTCGCCAATCCACGACATTAAATAAAATCGGCTGAATGTACCCACTGCCAATAAACTGATCAGGCCAATTAATACCAAAACAGCTTGTTGTAACTGCGCTTGCGAGCCGGCAATAAAGCCATGGTCAATCACAAACTTAACGCCTTGGCCTAGCGATAAGTTAACCCCTGCGGTGGCAAGTAATGCAACTAGAGCCCCTAAAACTACCCACTTATAGGGCTTAATAAAATTAAATATGGGGAATAAAGCGCTAAAAGCGGCTTTATCTGAAGCAGGCTTGTCTGTAGGCATAGTAGATTCTTATTGATGATTAAGGTATAGATATGGCATCAATAGATTAAAAATCAATAGTATTAAAAATCATCAACAGGGAAAATTATGACAACTAAACAGATAACAGGCGAGTTTACCGTTACATTAGCGCCTATAGAAGGGTATGCACATGGACAGCAAGGCGTTAATTTAGGTCGGATGTCGATTGATAAACAATTTACTGGCAGCTTAACGGCAACTAGCCAAGGCGAAATGCTTAGCGCCATGACTCCCACCCAAGGCAGCGCTGGTTATGTTGCAATAGAGCAAGTGATAGGCGAGCTTGAGGGCAAGAAAGGCAGTTTTGTACTGCAGCATTTTGGGCTGATGGACAAAGGCCAAGACAGCTTAATTTTAAAAGTGGTGCCCGACTCAGGCACTGATGAGCTCGCAGGATTAACAGGCAGTATGGCGATACGCATAGAGCAAGGTATTCACCATTATGATTTTGAATACAGTCTATAAAGCAGGTATTTATAATGCAAAAAGTAATCGAATTCAGAAAGGCCCGTTTTTTGGGTGGGGTTGATATAGTCGCACTAAATGATCGCATACTGGAATTAAACCAAGATGGCTGGAAAGTAATAAACGCAGTGCCATTGACAGGCTTTTATGGGCAAGTGCATGGTTATGCATTACTTATTGAAAATGAAGAAATATAAGGGTTACTAATGGCGTTATCATTATGGTTGAGCTTAGCACTGGTGTGCATGATGGGGGCAATGTCGCCCGGGCCCAGTTTAGCTGTGGTATTAAAGCATAGCTTAAGCGGTGGCATGAAAAATGGCATGCTGGCAGCATTAAGCCATGGTTTTGGAGTGGGCTTATATGCCGCAGCTTCACTGTTGGGATTAGGTGCATTGATGTTGCAATTTCCTACTGTGTACCAATTTTTAGTGTATTTAGGGGCAGCCTATTTAGCATATTTAGGTTTGAAAATACTATTTTCAAAGCCCAACGACAGCGAGCTAAACATTCAGCAAAGCGACATGAGCAGCTCTAAGGCGTTACAAGATGGCTTTGCCATTGCATTTTTAAACCCCAAACTAGCAATTTTCTTTTTGGCGTTATTTTCACAATTTATCGACCCAGAGAACCTTACTTTAAATATTGGCGTTATTATGTGTTTAACGGTTTTTGTGATAGATACAGGCTGGTATTTATTGGTGGCTTTACTTACTGAGGTGTCTAAAAAGCGCTTTGGTTTTACTAAGCAAAATATCTGGTTAGATAGGCTGTTAGGTGCGGTATTTATCGCGCTTGCGATTAAAGTGGTTATTGGATTTTAACTATCAAAGTGATTGAATTGCGTACAGTTGGTAATTAATGTAATTTAAAAAAACTATAATTTAAAAGTGATAAAACGATGTCTAATATAATTTTAAAAAGTGCTACTTTTGATAACAAAGTCAAACAGTACTGGATGTGTTTAGCTGCAATATTTAGCCTTTTTCCGGTTGTAACTATTGTGCTTTTACCCGTTGTATTACTTTTAGTGTGGCTAGTCGCAAGTCGAGTATTAGCCGCTATGTCGGCCGATTTACTAGAGCGCAAGCTAGTGGTGAAGCGCGGTATTTTATTTAAAGAAGAAAAATCGATTCCACTTGAAAAAATCACTGATGTCGGGTTGAGTCAGGGGCCGCTAATGCGCATGTTTGGCTTATACCGGTTAAGTTTTGAAACAGCAGGGCAGTCGGGGCATGGTGCGTTGGTATCGTTACTTGGGGTAGTTGATGCCAGTGAATTTCGTGAAGCCATTTTAACTCAAAAAGATAACCTTACTGCAGAACAACCCGTTCAAGCAAAACAAGACGAGCCACCAAGCCAAGTCGAATTACTTCGCGCACTCACTTACAGCGTGAAAAACATTGAGCAGATGATGGTCGCGCTACTGGACGAGAGAAAATAGTTGAATATTATAAATCTTGTTCAATTTTAATCTCTTACGTGGAGTGGAATTTGTTAAGTAACTTCACTGGGAGGCTCAAATGTCAAAGTTTAAAGTCTTATTTACGGTGCTTTTGGCCACTTTCATAGTTAGCTTATCATTTTTTATATTTAATAACCCCGCGTCAAAAGCTAAAGAGTTTCTCAAAAAGCACGCGGATAATTTTGAGCATGTTATTTTGTTTGCAGAGCAAAGGGAGCTTCAAGCTATACAATGGGTTGATGATAAAAGTAGTGAACGTTTACCACATAAACTAATAATAAAAAAAGGCAGTAAAGAATTCGTGAAGGTGACTGATTCAAGTTTGGATGAGCTTACTGAGTTTTTACTGAGTAAGAATATAGATGTTCTATGGATTCAACATTTTCGGAGTGTTTGGTTAATTAGAAAAGCATTTACTTTTTCATACCAGGATAGGCAACAAGAGGGATATTTTGTTTTTGGGAACCCGGAGAAAATCGGTTTATGTGTGCTTGGTAACGGTACTAAAGATTATGGCAAGTACGAGCATGTAGCTGGCAATTGGTATATTGCAGTGTGCGAGTATCCGCGACCATCAGTCTGATAGAGGGGGATACATTGTTATGCCAATGTGTTCACTAAACAGGGGGCTTAAGTTTACATTCGATAATCCAAGGCTATTACATTAACTATCATTGGTTCCTGTTGTTTTAACCCCTCCAAAGTGACTTATGCTACTAGATTCAATTATCTCTAAATCCTTTGCAACGTACCTAATGCAGGTGTAATTTAAGGTGGTTTTATCTAAAAAGGATACACTCTTTATAGGATTCAAAGGTGATGAATTCTAATGGGGCGCAATTTTGTAGCATATAACTGTGCTACACAAATACATGGAGAGAAGTTAAATGGCTAGTAAAGAGTCAACCGCAGTAATTTGGATGTTGTCAGATTCATTTATCTTAAGTGTAATGTTACTAATCGGTGGTTTTTTAGGTAAATCTATCAGCCCATTCCAAGTTGTCTTTTTAGTTAATGTTATGGCTGCTTTTGCGGCAATTGCATTATTCTCAAAAGGTAAATGGGAAAATATCAAACCCCAACAAATGAAGTTACATATATTTAGAGGGTTGCTTGGTGTTAGTTCAACAATATGCTTGTTTTATGCTCTGCAATATTTAAGTTTAGCGGAAGTGACCGCGATTAACTTTTTTGTGCCACTTATAACGTCCATTCTGTCGGTGTTTATCTTTAGAGAAAAACCAAAAGCTTATGTCTATATCGCTATTATTTTGAATTTAGCTGGAGTGATGATGCTGCTTTCTCCAAAACTAATGGCGAGCCAAGTAACGCAGCAAAATCTCTATCTAGGATTGATTTTTACGCTGTCAGCGGTAGCTATTTTAGTCATTTATAATATTAACTTAAAAAAAATAGGCAATGCAGAGAAAGTTGTGCCTCAAATGGTTTTTGCTCCTCTCTATTCGGCGGTTATTCTATTACCAGTAGCTATTTTTGTATGGAAACCTTTAGATACAACTAGTGTTCTATTAATTATGTTATACGGTGGGCTTCTTGTTACTAAACTTGCAGCACGTTTTTTTGCTTTTAATAAAAGTGATTTATCTAAGCTAATGCCGCTTGAATATGCACAAATTCTATTTTCTAGTATTTTGGGCTATATTTTTCTTCAGCAAACTCAAACTTTATTGGGTGTCGCAGGCATAGTATTGATCGTGTTATCAAGTCTCGCTCATGTTTTATTCATGCGCTTTGAGAGGAATAGTCATACTAAGAATATGAAAGAAATTACCAATGATTAAAGCCGTATTGTAAACGGTCCGGCGATCAGCTGACCACCGGACTGTTTTAATCTTTCACCTAGAACCTTTTCCCTAGCTCCTAAATACCTTATTGAGACTTTACCCTTGTATTATAGGCTGACCTGCTAGCATACGTAATTCTTTACTACGCTCGGTTTGCATTTCGTAAGAGGCTGTTTTTATGCTGTTCACATAATTCCACTTAGCGCTTGCTTGTTCTTGATTGAAGGTCACTGTTAAGTAACCTCGGTCGACTAAATTGCTATAAGCTAAGTCGTTTACAAGTAAAGCAAGAACTTGCTCCATTTGTGCAGTTGCTTCTGGCCCTTGGGTGTTCAGCGCTAAGTATTCTTCAAGACCAGGCGAAGACACTGAAGAGGTAGCAAATTCAACTCCCGCATTTTGTGAAGCGGCAATTGGATTATTGGCATCAGTGGTTAATTGCCCAGCCCATGCATTATGAGTGTCGCCGGCTAATACAACTAAATTCTTTTGTGTCGCAATAGCTGTACCAAGTAGAACTTCGCGCTCGTAGGCATAGCCATCCCAGGCATCTAAATTATAAGGTGCAGTGGTATCAACACGCGCACGCTCTGCATCAGTTACTGTTGGATCACCGGCTAGAATACGACCTTTAATTTGTGCCAGCTCAGCAAATAATGCTGATGCTTGAGCAAGCAGGGCACCAGTGTCAGCACCATTTGCTTGGCTTACCTGCAGGCTCACTAAAAGCTGTAGTACTTCAAACGGCAGGTGCATCTTGGTCATTAACACTTGTTGGCCAAGTACTTGCCATTTTGAACTTGAGGTTGTCATACCATCGGTGAGCCAGGTTAGTTGTTCACTACCCAGTAATGCGCGTGTGGGTGAACTAACAGCACTAACAAAATCGCTTTGTCCTTGTGCGCTGGTTAAATCAAAATCACCGTAGCTTAATTGTTCATCACGCGCGAGCACACGGGTATCTAGCATATAAAGAGAGACTAAATCACCGAATTCAAAACGACGATAAATACGTTCTTTATCAGCTACATTACGTATAGGCATCCATTCAAAGTAGGCTTGTAGGGCATGTAGTTTACGTTCGCTAAATTCACCTTCACCGTCATTATGGTTTTCTGCACCTTCACGCCAAGTATCATTAGTAACCTCATGGTCGTCCCATACTGTTATAAAGGCGCAATTACTGTGAGCTGCTTGTAAATTGCTATCGGTGCGGTAGTGGGCATAGCGTTTACGGTAGTCAGTTAAGCTAATAATTTCATTGCTGTTATCTTCAGGTAGTAAACGACCTAAGCTACTTGCGTCTTCAGTAGCGTAGCCATTATTTCCATATTCGTATATGTAATCGCCTAAATGGAGTACCGCATCTAAGTCAGGTTGCTTTGCTATTTCACCATAAACATGAAAAAAGCCAGCAGGATAATTAGCGCACGACACAACGGCCAGCTTTACTTTATCAATATTGCCTGTTGGTAATGTTTTACCTGAGCCAATAGGGGAGGTTTTGCCATTAGAAATAAAGCGGTAGTAGTAATTGGTATTAGCGTCTAGACCTTGTAAGTCCACTTTAAGGGTAAAGTCTGTGGCTGCACTTATATAAGCTTCGCCATCGTGACTAATCGCACTAAAGTCTTCGTCTGTCGCGGCTTGCCATTGCACTTTAATGCTGCTGGTAGCTGGATCTTTTGGTGTTACACGAGTCCATAAAATTAGGCTATCTGCTAGCGGATCGCCACTGGCAACGCCATGATCAAAGCTAATCTCAATGAAATCATCATCGTCGTCAAACCGACAACCTGTTAACCCTAATGATATAACAGCAACACCAAACCCTGCCGCCGAGGCCTTTAAAAAACTTCTTCGTGTAAACGTCATTACTCTGTACCGTTAATTCAAAAGTACGAGCTTATCCGACCAGTATGACTTTTATATGAAGTTGTGATGCCAGTTATATTAAAATACTTGGCAAATTTGCTCAGCTTTACAAGTAATAACTGTCACGTTTTCGAAGCCTACTCGTGTCAGCGCTTCAGCACTTAATGTTGCGCGCGCACCACTAGCGCAATGTAAATAAATAGGACGGGCTGCGTCTTTTTCTATTTCCATAAGCTTCATTTCAAGTAACCCGCGAGGAATATTTATTGCGCCTATAGCTGCTTTGGTGGCATGTTCAGCGGGTTCTCGTACATCAATCAACAATCCTTTATTTTGCTCAAGCTCTTTCTTTGCTTGTTCGGCATCAATACGGCGCTGATTAGGAGTAATAATTTTTAGTAAATCTGGAATAGGTGTAAGCATGGTGTTTATTCCTTAAAGCCAAGTTTGCGTAATAGAGTGATCATTGGGCACCAGCTAGTAAAAGCTGATTGAATTAAATTTACTGCGATAAAAGCTGTAAAGTAAATCCACTTAGGATCGTGATAAGTTTGTAATAAAAGCGACACAATAATCATTATGCCAGCGATTAGTCTGAGTGCGTTATTTAGCTTCATTATAGTAGGCCAGTTATTTAGTTCAGTACAGTCACTATATTAGATTTATCTATATTAGTGAAATCTAATATTAGACTTTTCTAATCTAACGTCTTATACTCAGACTCTATTTTAGAATAAGAGCATAGTATGAATATTGACTTTACTGCCATGGCCGGCAATGTAGAACAAGCCGAGCAGCTATTAAAAATTTTAGCCAATAAAAATCGCTTGATGATTTTATGTTCTTTGCAAGATTCAGAAATGAGCGTATCTCAGCTCAATGAAGCCGTGCCATTAGCGCAGTCTGCGTTATCTCAGCACTTAGCAGCGTTGCGTAAAGCAAACATTGTGGCTACGCGCCGCAAGAGCCAAACAATTTATTATCGTGTCATTGATGAAAATGCAGTCGTTCTGCTTGGTACCTTGTATGGGTTATTTTGTAAGGGCTAAGTGCGATGAGCTTAATAGACAATGCGGTAAAAAGTAGTTTAAGTGGTCGCATTCCGATTGTTATTTTTGTGATGTCTTTGTTACTTGGGGTATTTGCACTAAATCAAACACCTCGAGAAGAAGAGCCGCAAATTACTGTGCCCATGCTCGATATTTATGTATCAGCACCTAACGTTGAGGCGCCTGAAGTCGCTAGGTTAGTAACACAACCGCTCGAGAAGTTACTGGCTCAGCTGGTGGGAGTGGAGCATATTTACTCAACCACACAAACTAACAGTACAGTGGTTACGCTGCGTTTTGAAGTAGGGCACAACCGCGAACAAGCTATTTTAGATACCTATGCAAAATTAAATAGTTATCAGCATACAATGGCATCGGTGATCAAAAGTTGGCAAATTCGCCCAATAGAAGTAGATGACGTGCCGATTGTGATGTTAGGTCTCTACAGTAAAGACCCGCAACTCTATGGTGATTACGAACTAACCCGTTTCGCTAACGAAATTGCTAATAATTTACAACGCATTGAGCATACCAGTGAAGTTAAAGTAATTTCAGGGCGTACACGCACTCTTACCATTAATTTAAATGCCAGCGCACTGGCTGCCCATCAAACCACGGTAAACGATGTTTTTTACGCATTAAATGTATCAAACCAACTCACTCAAGTAGGGAGTGTGGTTGATAATCAGCAGCAAATTGCAATTCAGGCAGGTGATGTACTAAGAACACAATCAGCGGTAGAGCAATTAGTTGTTAATGTGGTTAATGGTAAAAGTGTTTACTTGATGGACATTGCAACAGTCAGTGATGGCCCTAGTGAAATAGAGCATTACCAATGGTTAGCGCAATCTACTGATCAGCAGCAGTTGCCTATGGTTACTTTAAGCGTAGCTAAGCAAACAGGGACTAACGCGGTTGCTGTTGCAAATGATGTTCATACCACGATGAATGAACTTGCAAATACCTTACTGCCACCAGAAGTTAGCTATACAGTACTTAGAGATTATGGCCAAACTGCGAATGAAAAAGTAAATAACCTCACATCAAGTTTAGTGTTTGCAGTGTTTACTGTGGTGATATTTGTTGGCGTGTTTTTAGGTTGGCGTCCTGCCGTAGTGGTTGGGCTGGCGGTTCCTATTTGTTATGGCATTACACTCTCATTAGATTTTGCATTTGGTTACACTATTAATCGGGTGACCTTATTTGCGCTTATTTTATCATTAGGCTTACTGGTAGACGACCCAATCACGGGTATTGATAATATTAGTCGCTTTATAAATAACAAAGGCGATAAAAAACAAAATGTTGTTGGCGCAATGAGCGAAATTCGAAATGCTTTGCTTATGTCGACATTGACTATTATGGTGGCGTTTATTCCACTGGCGTTTATTACCGGCATGATGGGGCCATACATGGCACCTATGGCGTTTAACGTGCCCATTAGTGTCATGGTATCTACTTTGGTAGCATTTTTTGTCACCCCTTGGCTGGCAATGAAATTGCTTAAACCAAACACCTTAGAACAACCTGAGCTTGAGCCTAAAGCGGGTTTATACCAACGATTACTCAGTCCATTATTGGCCTCAAAAGGGCGAGCTAAATGGGTGCTATGGATAACGTTAGGATTGTTTATTATCAGCGCCATGTTACCCGTGATGCGCTTGGTACCATTAAAGCTCCTGCCTTTTGACAATAAAAATGAGCTGCAAGTACTTATAGATATGCCAGAAGGTACTAGTCTAGAGAGCACGGCTGCATTTACTAAGCAGATTCAAACCCTCACATGGCAGTTAAATGAAGTCAGTGAAATAGCCGCATATATTGGGCAGCCTTCTAGTATGGATTTTAATGGCATGGTGCGTGGTTATTATCGCCGTGAAGCCACTAACTTAGCAGAACTCAGAGTATTGCTGGTGGATAAATCAGCACGAGAGCATCAATCACATGGGGTGGTTATGCGGCTACGCGAACAACTTGCTCCTTTAGCAAAAAATGGCACTGTTATTAAAGTGGTAGAGGTACCACCTGGGCCACCGGTGTTGAGTACTTTAGTTGCTGAAGTGTATCGTGATTCCTTTATTGATAAGCAATCCCATAGGCAGGCTGCTCAACATGTTGCAGCACGTTTACGCCAAGAGCCTCATGTTGTTGAGGTTGATACCTCTTTGGTTGCTCCTGCGCCATTACAGCGCTTTATTACAGATAAAAACAAGGCTGCGCTCAGTGCTATTGCTACCCAAAATATTGCACAAACACTCAGTATTGCTTCGCAGGGGCAACAGGTTGGAGTGTTGTACGTAAGCGGTGAAACTCAGCCAGTTCCAATACAATTACAATTGCCTTATAGCGAGCGTAATCAGCTTTCACAATTACTTACACTGCAAGTAAGAGGGGATAGGGACTTAGCTAAAACCAGTAATGAGTTAGGTATAACAAGTGCCCCCAGACCTTTAGTGTCGCTTTCAGAGCTGGGAGAGTTTAAACCATTAAACGTGGCCGACACACTAATGCGTAAAGATCAGCGTGACGTTATTTATGTGATGGCCGAACTAAATGGACGCACGCCTGCAGAGGTTATTGCGGATGTAAATGCCGATTTGAACGCACGCAATGAAGGATTTGAAAAAAAGGCGTGGTTAACACGGCACTTTTTTAATAATGGTGGAACCGCGCCATGGCAATTACCGCAAGGAACTGATGTTAACTTTAGTGGTGAAGGTGAGTGGCGTATCACTATTGATGTGTTCAGGGATATGGGCATTGCTTTTGCCTTTGCGCTCAGTGCTATATTTATTATTTTACGGGTACAAACACAGTCGGCGAGTTTATCGCTGATTATCATGTCGGCTATTCCATTAACTGTGATTGGTATTATGCCTGGGTTTTGGTTACTCAATCAATTTGGTGAACGCACCATAGCGGGGGCTCCTGAGCCGGTATTATTTACCGCGACTGCGATGATAGGCATGATTGCCTTAGCAGGTATTGTCGTTCGTAACTCACTTATTTTAGTCGAATTTATTAACCAAGCACGAGCTCAGGGGATGGCAATAAAAGAGGCACTTATTGCTGCAGGGGCGGTACGAATGCGGCCAGTATTATTAACCGCCGGAACTACTTTGTTAGGTAACTTAGTGATCACACTTGACCCAGTATTTAGCGGATTAGCCATAGCAATTATTTTTGGCATCGTGGCGTCTACCGTATTTTCGTTATTTGTTGTACCGCTTGTTTACTATTTAGTGTTTACAAACCCAGAGGAAGAAGCACATGCAGGGTAAATCAAAAGTTTTAGGCGCAATCAGTGCATTGGTTGTGGTTATTGTAGCTGTGCTATACATGGCCGGCAGCTTTAGTGATAAACAATCTGCAGGGTTAAAAGAGATTCCAGTTACTCAATATCAAGGTGAGGTGGTCACTGTTGAGCTGCAAACTATTTCGCGAACAGAGTATGTACCAGGGAGTGTAATTGCGAAACAAAACACCCAAATTTCGTCAAATGTAATGGCACAAGTAAAGCAATTTAAAGTGCGCGCCGGTGATAAGGTTAGTCAAGGTGACTTATTGATCACCCTAAAGCAAGATGACTTTAAAGCGATGCTGGCACAAAGTGAGGCAAATATTAATGCGGTGCAAGCCTCATTAAACCAAGCTAAAAAGCAACTTATTAGAGTAACTGACTTACAGGCAAAAGGGTTAGTACCAGTGAGTGAATTTGATGATGCTAAAGCAAAATTTGATAACTTAACTGCCAACTTAGCTGGAGCAAAACAGCAGCAAGCCCAGGCGCAAGTATCACTTAACTACACGCAAATTAAAGCCCCTATATCTGGTGTCGTTGTTGAGCGTTTAGCCGAACCTGGCGATACAGCCACACCTGGTATACCGTTGTTAACGCTTTACAATCCAAAGCAACTTCAACTTGCCTTTAATGTACGAGAGCAACAAGCAGTAAAGCTTAAATTAGGCGATCGTTTAAACGTGAGTTTGCCTTCGCTCGATATGACAACAGCTGCCAATATCAGTGAAATTATACCTGTTGTTGATAACGCTGCACGTAGCTTACTTATACGACTAGAAATTGAACCACAGCCAGGGATGATCCCTGGGTTATATGCACAATTGCATTTACCGTTTAAAAGCACCCAAGGTGTACTGGTAGATCCTCGTTGGATACATGATTTTGGACAGCTCAGTATGATGTATGTCATTAGCGCTGACAAAATTGAGCGTCGCTTTGTACGCTTAGGTGAGCAGTTTGATAATCAGCAACATGTTATTACGGGCCTTAAAGCTGGCGATAAAATAGCAGTGGATTATCAACCAATAACTAAATAACCAGAGTTCGGGTTAAATAAATGTGGCTATTTCATCCAGCGATTTTTTATCAAGTGCATGCAGAGGCACCGTTGCATGCTCATCGGGGTAGCCTGCAATTAATAGCATATAAGGACGTTCGTTGTCTTTATCACGGCCACAAATATCGGTTAAAAAGCTCATTGGTTTTGGGGTGTGGGTCAGGGTTGCAAGGCCTGCTCGGTGTAGTGCTTGAATTAAAAAACCAGTGGCCAGCCCTACCGATTCATGTACATAGTAATTAGTGTTTTTATCGTCCGTATTTACACCCCCCTTTTTTTGACTAAACACTGCAATCAACCATGGTGCGTGCTCTAAATAGGGTTTATTAGCATCGGTACCTAATGGTTTCAATGCATCAAGCCATTCTTCGCCTGCGCGACCTTCATAAAAAGAGCGCTCTAGTTTTTCAGCGGCCTCTCGTATTTGCTTTTTAACATCACTACTATTAATGGCTACAAAATGCCAAGGCTGGTGGTTTGCACCACTAGGTGCTGTACCTGCTGCTTTAATGCAGGTTTCGATGATTTCTTTTGGCACCTGGCGGTTACTAAAGCTGCGAATACTATGACGGCGCTGGCTCGTTTGTAAAAACTCCTTTGCGCGCGAGAGCATTGCCTCTGGCGGGTATTCTATAAAATCGGTTAATGGTTGGCTTTTGTGATCTTGCATGGCTGTTCGCTTCTTATTTTTAGAGTGTTTTGTTTTTATACCGAGAGGCTCATTTCTAAGCAAGTGTTATTAGAATGAATTTCTGTTTATTTATTGTTACAAAGTTAACTAGTTACTAACTTATGTTCCTGTTTTTAATGTGGTATAAAGCAGCATAAAAATAATACTTACAATTCAAGGAAGTAAAAAATGCTATCAATAACAGGGTTATCAAAAACCTACGACAACGGCGTACATGCACTTCAAGGTGTTGATTTATCAATTGGTAAAGGTATGTTCGGATTACTTGGGCCAAATGGTGCGGGTAAATCGTCGTTAATGCGAACTATTTCTACATTGCAGTCAGCTGATCAGGGCTCTATTACTTTTGATGGCATTGATGTGTTTAAAGACCCACAAGCATTGCGTCAGCGTTTAGGCTATTTACCACAAGATTTTGGTGTATATCCGCGTGTTAACGCTTACGATTTACTCGATCATATGGCTGTTTTAAAAGGTATTCACAACAAAGCAGAACGTAAAGAGTCGGTGGAAGGCTTGCTTGCACATACTAATTTATATCAACATCGCTCAAAAGCCGTTAGTGGTTTTTCGGGGGGTATGCGCCAGCGTTTTGGTATTGCACAAGCATTATTGGGCGACCCTGATTTACTAATTGTTGATGAGCCAACTGCAGGTTTAGATCCTGAGGAGCGAAATCGTTTTCATAACTTGTTAGTAAGCTTAGGCGAGCAAAAAGTAGTTATATTATCGACCCACATTGTTGAAGATGTAGCAGAGCTTTGCCCAAACATGGCTGTACTGGCTGGCGGTAAAATACTATTAGAGGGTAACCCAATTGCCCTTACCGATAAACTGCAAGGGCAAATTTGGCGCAAGGCCATGAGCCAAGAAGAAGCGCAAGAGCTTGAATCACAACTGCCTGTTATTTCAAAACGCTTATTTGCTGGGCAAACCATATTACATGTATTAGCAGAGCAAGCACCCGAAGGCTTTGAAACGAGTAACGCAAACCTAGAAGATGTGTATTTTTCTGCGTTGCTTAATCATCGTAACAGCCAAGTAGCATAAGGGGGCGCTATGTTTTTTAATATGCTTGCGTTTGAACTGCGCTATTTTGTGCGCCAACCTTCGTTTTATGTGACGTCATTAATCTTCTTTTTTATGGCGTTTTTTATAAGCTCTAGTAGTAAGCTTCCGTTAGGCGGGGCTAATGTTCATATGAACTCGCCTTATACCATTATGGTTTTAACGGTTACCTTTTGTACGCTTGCTATGTTTTTAGTGGTTAACTTTGTTGCCAGCTCAGCTATTCGCAACAGTGAGAGCAAAATGGATGAGTTGGTGTTTAGTAAGCCGGTTAACCCTCTTGCTTATCAATCTGGGCGTTTTTTTGGTGCTTACTTAGTGGTGCTAGTTGTTTTTTTAACGGTGCCGCTGGGTGTGTTTTTTGGATCGCAATTTGGTTTATTGGTTGGCTGGCTCGATAGTGAGCTAGTAGGCCCTAATAAGTTAATATATTACACAGCTCCTTTTTTATATTTAGCAATACCCAGCTTGTTAGTACTTTCGGCTATTTTTAATAGTGTGGCTGTGTATTTTAAAACCATGATGGCGGTATATGTTACAGCTGTAGTGATTTTTATAACCTACCAAATAGCGGGCATCTACTTTGATGACTTAGCATTTAGAGATATTGTTGTATACGCCGATCCATTTGGGTCAGGTTCGTTAATTGACTTAACCCGTTATTGGACTGTAAGTGATAAAAATACCGAAGTGTTAACGCTCTCGGGCGATTTTTTGATTAACCGTATTTTGTGGGTAGC
This sequence comes from Pseudoalteromonas sp. S1612, assembly GCF_005887175.1. Taxonomy (GTDB): domain Bacteria; phylum Pseudomonadota; class Gammaproteobacteria; order Enterobacterales; family Alteromonadaceae; genus Pseudoalteromonas; species Pseudoalteromonas undina. The sequence continues at coordinate 94,945 of NZ_PNDH01000005.1, forward strand.
AATAAGCTTAGCGATGTTTTTTGGCCTAGGGAAGTTAGGTAATCGCGTAGTAACTAAAAAACAAAAAAAACAATTTGCTGTATCTACGTTTGTAAAAAATAAACAAGCAGCACTTATTAGCAAGGCTAAAAATTACAAATCAAAAGGGATCAATACGCAATCGCAACTAGTAATGCGCAGCTTATTTGAACTTAAGCAGGTTATATTAAGTGCGCCTTTTATGATTTTAGCCGGTGTAAGTATTACTATGTTGCTTGTGCCACTCTTTGCTCCTATTGGCGCGTATGGCACAACGGATTGGCCACTGACACAAAATATGGTGAGCATCATTCAAAACACCTCTAGCTTATTTATGTTTATCATTATTGCTTATTACAGCGCAGAGCTGGTTTGGCGGGAGCGCCACAGTGGTATGGGCGATATTGTTGACAGTTTCCCAGTTCATAACAGTGTGTTTTGGATATCTAAAATTATTGCGTTAATCACTGCGGTTTGTGGTCTTTATTTAGTAGGTATGATGTTTACCATTGCAGTACAACTATTTAAGGGGCAATTTAATCTAGAGCTTGGCCAGTACTTATTTAGGTTAGGTTATCTTACGTTACTGCCTTTAATTATGATGGCTATTTTGGCGTTCTTTTTGCAAATAATTAGCCCTAATAAATATATAGGTATGGGGTTATTTATTCTGTATTACATTGCCCAAATGGTAATGGGTGCTTACGGATTTGAGCATCACATGTATCACTTTTCGCAAAGTAGTAGCGTACCGTATTCTGATATAAACGGTTACGGACACTTTTTACAAGGCGCGCATTGGTACACCTTATATTGGGGCGCATTAAGTGTATTTTTGGCTATTGTTGGGTTTGCTTTATGGCATCGCGGCCCGTCGCAAACATTGCGCACTCGCTTATCTTTAATACGTTACAACATGTCTTTAAAAGGTCAAATTGCTGCCGCTATAAGTTTATTGGTATTTGTGGGAGCAGGTTATAACATTTATCACAACACCCGTATGCTCAACGAGTTTGTAACAAGTGATGATAACGAAACTCTTCAAGTAAGCTATGAACAAGAGTTTTCACAATACAAAGATTTGCCACTCCCTGTAATAACCGATGTTAATTTACACATTGATATTTACCCTAAAAAGCGTGCATTAACCGCCGTTGCAAAAATTAAGTTTACTAATACCGCTAACGAGCCAATAGCCCGTGTGTTAATTAACGAGCCTAACCACGCTAAAAGCTGGGATGTAAAAATGGCCGGCGGGAAAATAGTAGAGCGTTTACCTGAGTTTGATATGGTATGGTTTGAGTTTGAACAACCGCTAATGCCTAATGAAGTACGCGAAGGTGAGCTTTCAGTTTCCCGAGAACATAACGGTTTTGTTGATAGGTATTCAGATACTCAGCTGGTGTATAACGGTACATTTATAAATAATAGAGAGTTATTACCGAATTTTGGTTATCAAAGGTATTTTCAAATTGCGGATAAGTATGAGCGTCGTAAGCACGATTTACCCGAACTTGAACGTGCGCATAAACTAGAAGACAGCCGCTATTATACGCAAAATGAGTTTGGTCCTGATAATGGGTTTATAAGCTATAAAGCAACGGTAACTACCGATGAGTCGCAATTTGCAATTACACCTGGTTACTTAAAAAGTGAGAGTGTAAAAGACGGGCGCCGTACTTTTGTTTATGAAATGGATGCCCCTATTTTAAACTTTTATTCTGTGCTTTCGGCTGAACTTGAAAGCAAAAAGGTTGAGCATAACGGTGTAAATATTGAAGTGTACTACCACAAAGATCATGCATGGAATGTTGACCGTATGATTGAGTCGGTACAAGACTCAATAGATTACTATACCCAAGCATTTGGCCCGTATCAGCATAAGCAGTTACGTATTATTGAGTTTCCAAAATATCGCTCATTTGCGCAAAGTTTTGCCAATACAGTGCCTTACTCAGAAAGTATTGGTTTTGTTACAGATTTAAGGGATGAGAGTAAAGTTGACCTCCCTTATTATGTAACCGCACATGAAGTGGCGCACCAATGGTGGGGACATCAAGTATCAGGGGCTAATGTAGAGGGCAGTGCCGTTATATCAGAAACGCTCTCCCAATACAGTGCGCTTATGGTGTTAAAAAAACGCTTTGGCGCCGAGAAGCTACGTAAGTTTTTAAAATACGAGCTAGACAAATACTTAATGGGTCGTACAGGGGAAGCGTTTGAAGAAATGCCGCTGTATAAAACGCAGGCTCAGCAGTATCTTCACTACAATAAAGGTTCTGTTGTGATGATGGCGCTATATGATCGCTTAGGTGAAAAACGCTTAAATGCAGCACTTAAAGCATTTTTGAATGAGTTTAAATACCAATCAACGCCATACCCCACCACACTCGATTTACTCAGTTATTTAAAACGAGACGCAACAAAAGCAGAGCAACGCTTTATTGATGATCAGTTTAAGTATATAACACTTTATGAGCTTGAAATGAAAGAGGTATCGATTACAGATAGCACTGATAGCGAGGGTTTTTACACGGTAACACTGAGCGTTGAAGCAACGAAACAGCGTGCCGATGGTCAAGGTGAAGAAACCGAACAACCACTTGATGAAATGATTGATATTGCATTATTTAATGATGATCCTGAAAACCTTCTAGCCGAAGACTTTGTGATTTATTCACAAAAACATCAAATAGTGTCTGGTGCAAACACCATCGAACTTAAAGTAAAAGAAAAACCCATGTACGCTGGGATAGACCCTTACATTAAGCTTGTAGATAAAGACAATAAAAATAATTTAGCTAAGTTTTAACGCTAAGTTATTTAAAGGCCGCATTTCGTGCGGCCTTTTATTTTAGCGAATTGGTATAAAAAGCTTATTTGAAACAGAGAATATAATGCCAATACACAATAATGCTTATTTAAGCGAGTTAGCATAACGCGGAAATATTTAACGGCAGCTAGGTAGTCGTTGATTGACCGAGGCGGGTAATATAGTAGGGCGCTTTAGTAGCTAATCCTAGAGAGGATTACGAGCATTTTTAAACCGCTCTAAACGAGAAAGGGCCTTGCGGCCCTTAGTGTTGCAGCAAGTAACACATTCTTTTTATAGGTTAAAGTCTACAGCGTAGGCTACATAGGCTTTTATATCAGAGCCATCCATGTCGTTATCAGATAGGCCAAAAGTAAAACCATCTTTAGACACCGATACACCATAATCAATAATATTGTCATCACCGATGAAATCGCCTGAGTAATGCCCTATGTGTAGCGCCATTTCAGTGCCATTGCTACCAACAGCGAAGCTGTAATCGGCATTTAAATACAATGAATCACCAAAGTCAGTACCGTCACCACTGGCTGCAGATGTTGCAAGTACGGCTGCACCAAATGTAAAGCCTTGCACACTAATGCTACCGTAGACTTCAGAAAAATCTGCATCTGCACCTGATGCCGCATCAGGGTACGCATAATAGATATACCCTACGTCATAACTCACGCTTTCATTAATTGCGCCGCCAAAACCTGCGTATAAGTCTAGCTCGTAGGTCATTTCATCGGCCCAAGACGCATTTGACGCCCACGTACCCGCATAAAAGCCAGATTCATTAGCGTAATCAATACCGCCAGATACAGCTGCATCGCCCCCAGTTTGCTCTTGTCCGCGCCATAAGTAGTTTGAAGTGGCTGCTGCATTTGCTGTTACTTCAGCAAATGCAGTAGTTGATGTCATTCCTGTTAATGCCAATGCACTGATCAATATTGTTTTTTGTAGTTTTAGCATGTCTCATTTCCCATTGTATGATTTTGCACGCCAAGGCTTTTTATTATGAACGACTACAACCTTTTGTTTGGCGGCATTTTATTATGTTACTAATGGGGTATTTGCACTGTGTGTGCCAAATTAAACTTATTCGTTTATAAATTATTTTTATTATTTAAAACAATGTATTGAAAATAATATGAGGTAGGGATAGAAAAGTAATTATTTAGCAGGTTCACTTTGCTGGTGCAAAAAATAGCCTAGCTGCACCATCAAAGCGCTGCTAGGCTATTTTATTTTTCTTGTGGGTTAATTAACCAAAAATGGCACGCATTAGGGTAATTGTTTCGTTAACACCGCGGCCTTTTTGTACTTCGCTAATAATAGAGTCACGTTTAGCACGAATATGCTCTGGAACATCATCAGCAGCAAGAGCGCGATCCACTAAAATCTCAGCAGATTCTTTGCCTCGGCGTGGCGCTTTACTGCTGCTAGAAGTGCTACGTGTAGGTTTATTAAGTAGCTTAATGTAGTTAGAGTTATCTGCAGTATTAGTATCTGCATAGTAAAAAAAGCAAGGTATAAGCGCTTTAATGTCCACCAACTGTGTTTCTAGTTCATTACCAGCATTGGCCATTTTAAACCATGACATAGCGTGAATGCTTTGTACTACATCTTGCCAGTAACGCTCAAAGTCACGGTTATTTAATTTGGTGATACCAAGTGCGGAGCAAAGTGCATCTAAGCGACTGTTACTAATTGGAGTAAACACATCAGGGCGACGCATTGCTAATAAACGGGTGGCAGGCGCCAGAGTTGGTTTTTCATCACTACCATTAAATGCACTCAAATAAGCAATTACAAATTGTTGGTAATTACCTAGCGCTACATCACCCTCAAGTGGAATGTTGCTGAGTGCATCGTCGAATGCGCCTGGCAAATCAGCCAGCATCTGGTGAAAACCTTTGGCGCTTTTAGTAGAGGCAAACCATTCTACATCAAAGTTATAAGTACTCGGATCGAGTGATGCCATATGCTTACCGCTAAAAGCGAGTAAGTCTTCAGGGATCATATCTTTTAACGGCTTTTCACGCAGGCCTGCAATATAAGTAGTTAAACGTAGCTGCTCATCAAGTGCCACCAGTTCTTTATGTTGCTCTACAAACATACTCACTACTGGCCAAGGCGCTACCCGTAATGTTTTTAACTGTAAAAAGCTAATGGCTGAAATAAGTTGGTCATGCAGCTTTTTCAATAATGGTAATTGTGGGCTTTCGAGTAAGTCATAATTAATGCGGTCGCGGCTTGCGCTTAATAGCTCGTAACACCAACCTAAAAAGTCTTCTGGATGGTTTTCCACTTTCACAGCCATCAGGTTTAGGCTTAGCTCTGAAGATTGCTTCAGAATGTTTTGATAAATTTGACTTTCTTGCTCGCCTAATGCCATTTTTGACGGTGAAATTAGCAGTTTCTTCATGCCTTGTAGACTCTCCGGTTAGATATACTTTTTAGTCGCTTCATTTTAGCTTAAATAAGCCAGCAGCAACAGGGGCGTGCATCATACCGGAGAATACAGGGGATGCAATCTTGGTAAGTTAATTAACACAAGATTGCATCATTACTGTATTAATCGTGTTCATCGAGTGAAAACAGCCGTTCAACTGAGGTATTAAAGTGCTGTGCTATTTTTAAGGCAATGATCACCGAGGGTGTAAAACGAGATGTTTCAACCGTGCTAATGGTTTTTCGTGAAACATTAATAGCATCGGCCAGTTCTTGCTGTGAAAGCCCTGCCTCTTTACGAAATTCAGCTATATGGTTTTGCACATTATTTCCTAATCGCGGCTTTGCCAAAACAATGAAGTGCCATATGCCAAGAGCATGATACCTAAGTAGAATACTGCCATAGCTGCATGCGAAACCTCACTAGCAATAGCATCGCCTTTATAAAAAACACCAAGCAGGCAAAAAACAAGTGCAAAAATTGAATGTTTATAGGCACTCGTGTCGATAGTATTTAGGAATTCATCTTTATAAGCATATTGAAAATACATTTTTAATGGAAAGCCTGCTTTAGTTATATAAATAGCTATTATAACTATATAAAATAAAACGCCCATTCCAACAGTTAAAAGCCCGTCAATATCTTGTTTTATTACTGAGTTAACACTGAGAAGTAAAAAAACCATACTTGTGCTTATACTTAGAAATATGTTTTGACCCATAAACTGTTCTTCAGTTTTAATATCTTGTTGTTTCATAAAGTCCATCCTGTGGAAGTGTTAATTTATATTTTGTAACCTGTAGGTATCAATGTAACCTGTAGGTATCATTTGGTCAATATTTTTTTGTAACCTAAAGGTATCAAAATGTTTCAGTTACAATTCATATACCCACATTAGAATGTAGGAAAGTAGATTTTTAGTTATTGGGCAATGCTTTTGGCGCTAACTCCCGCTATGATAAGAGCATTATTTGCACGTTTGAAAGGATGATCATGAAGACCTTATTTAAAGTTATTGGTGTCATATTATTGCTATGCATAGCGTTAATTGTTGCTGCACCATTTTTAATTCCTACCGATACCATTTTTAATAAAGTGTCTGAGCAGGTAGAAAAAACAACTGGGCGCACATTAACGATCAAGGGAGATAAAACCCTCAGTGTATTTCCTGCATTAAAGCTGGAGCTTAATGATGTGCATTTTGCCAATATGCCCAGTGGCTCTCGCGCTGATATGGCAAGTATGCAGCAACTTGCTGTTCATATTCCTTGGCTTTCATTACTCGGTGGCGAACTAAAGCTAGAAAAGTTTGTAATTAATGAGCCTGATATTTTGCTAGAAACCGATAAAAGCGGCAAAGCAAACTGGCAGTTATTTGATGCAGTGGCCAAGCAACCAGAGCAACAAACTCAAGCGGGAGAGGCAGTCAAACTACCTGAAAACTTTGATATTCAATTAGGTGAAGTCGCTATTTATGGCGGGTCATTTACTTATTTAGATGGTCAAACGGATGCTAAACAACAAATTAGCGATTTAGAACTGGCTATATTACTGCCTTCACTGCGTAAACAGCTTGAAGTAACCGGTGCTATTACTTATATGCAAGAGCGATTTGAGCTTGATGTAAAACTTTATACACCAGCAAAAGCGATTGAAGGCGCCACATTTAATGTAAAGCAAACGCTTAACTCACGTTTAGTAGATCTAATGTTTGATGGCAGCATAGCCAAACAAGGCCAAGACATTAAAGGACTTTTAACACTTAACGGTGATTCGGTTAAAAATATTGCTAACTGGCAAGGAGTTGACTTAAACGCTAAAAACAATGCGTTTAACGCCTTTAGCATCAATGCCGAAATGCACTTACTCGGTGAAGAGTTTAACTTAACTGAATTAGTAGCAACGCTCGATGCACTCGAGATTAAAGGTAAAAGTAAGTTAAATTTAGGCAGTCGCTTAGCTGTTAATGCTGATATTGACTTAGGCATGCTTGATTTAAATCCTTACTTACCTGAAACCGTAGCTAAAAAAGAAGTCCCTGCAAAAGACGACTCTAAGCCTGCAGAGCCAATAGTGTGGGATGATACTAAAATTGATTTAAGTGGCTTAAATGCATTAGATGCAAATGTGATTGTCCGTTCAAGTGGCTTAAAAGCGAACGATATTAAACTCGGCGCCAACCAGTTTACTGTGGCACTAAAAAATAGCGTTGCTAAATTAAGCCTAGACAGCTTTGCCGCTTATGAAGGAACAGGTAAAGGGGTGGTGACTATCAATGCTCAAAATACCCCTTATAAAATAGCAACCAACTTCGATTTAGATAAAATAGACGCACAGCCATTACTTAGCGATGCTGCAGGCTTTGATAAGCTAATGGGCAAGGGCTCTTTAAACTGGAATCTAACCACAGCAGGGCAAAGCCAAAAAACGTTTATTAACGCGCTTAATGGTAAACTAGGATTCAAGTTCGCTGATGGTGCAGTTAAGGGAGCAAACGTAGCAGAAATGGTGCGTAAGGGGAAAGAGCTAGTTAAAGGCAACTTTAATGCCGTGTCTGAGGGATTAGATACAGGATTTGAGGAATCTGAGAAAACAGATTTCTCTGCACTTTCTGGTAGTTTTAACTTTACCAATGGCGTAGGCAAAAATACTGATTTATCGTTGATCAGCCCCTTAATACGTATTTCAGGTGAAGGAGACGTTGATTTACCGCAAACTCAGGTTAATTACCGCCTAGTAACAGGTTTAGTTGATTCTATTGAAGGTCAGGGTACTACCGATGATAGCACTGGCTTTAAAATTCCCCTGAGGATAAAAGGCCCATTTCATGATGTTGGCATAAAATTAGATATAGGCAGTGCGGTTAAAGACGAAGCAAAAGAAAAAGCTAAAGACAAAATTAAAGACAAATTAAAAGGTTTGTTTGGCTAATTTTAATTACTGATATAAAACAAGGCACCGTAAAGGTGCCTTGTTTGTTTTATAACCACCTGTAATTTAGATAGATAGCATAAAAAACCAGTTTCTAATTTATCGTCCGCATTAAATTAATTAAAAAATAACCTACCACTCCCCCCTCAATGCTGATACAATTGCCCGCCCTTAAGAGACATCTAGTATGTTTTTTGAGTGGAATTCAATCGAAATGTCTTGATTTTAAACAAATTTAAGACAAGTTGTAATTACTACACCGGAGGTCATTAACATGATCCAAATGCAAACTCAGCTGGAAGTTGCTGATAACAGCGGCGCTCGCAAAGTGCAGTGTATAAAAGTCCTTGGTGGTTCACACCGTCGCTATGCAGCGATTGGCGATATCATTAAAGTTTCTGTAAAAGAAGCGATTCCTCGCGGTAAAGTGAAGAAAGGTGATGTTAAAAACGCGGTAGTTGTGCGTACCAAAAAAGGCGTTCGTCGTCCAGACGGTTCATTGATCCGTTTCGACAGCAATGCGGCTGTTATCTTAAATGATAACTTGCAGCCTATTGGTACTCGTATTTTCGGCCCTGTGACTCGCGAACTTCGTAATGAAAAGTTCATGAAAATCGTTTCACTAGCCCCAGAAGTACTGTAAGGAGTCTATCATGGCAGCAAAAATCCGTCGTGATGACGAAGTAATCGTACTAGCAGGTAAAGACAAAGGTAAGCGCGGCAAAGTGCTTTCAGTTGTAACCGAGTCTGGTCGAGTATTTGTCGAAGGCATTAACTTAATCAAGAAACACCAAAAGCCGGTTCCACAGTTGAACCAAGCTGGCGGTATTGTTGAGAAAGAAGCGTCTATCGACGTATCAAACGTTGCGATCTACAACTCGGAAACGAGCAAAGCAGATCGTGTAGGTTTCAAGATTGAAGATGGTAAGAAATTACGTATCTTTAAATCTACTGGTAAAACTATCTAATAGTTGGAGTAGAATGATGGCGAAACTGCATGAAGTATATAAAGACAAAGTAGTTGCTGAACTTCAAGAGAAGTTTGGTTTCAGCTCTGTCATGCAAGTCCCTCAGATCGAGAAGATCACATTAAATATGGGTGTGGGCGAAGCCTTAGCTGACAAGAAGATTTTAGATAACGCTGTTGCGGATCTAGAAGCTATCTCTGGTCAGAAACCTTTAATCACTAAAGCACGCAAATCTGTTGCTGGCTTCAAAGTGCGTGAAGGTTACCCGATTGGTTGTAAAGTAACCCTACGCGGCGAGCGTATGTGGGACTTTTTTGAGCGTTTGGTTTCAATCGCTATCCCACGTATCCGTGACTTCCGTGGTGTAAGTGCTAAGTCTTTTGATGGACGTGGTAACTACAGCATGGGCGTACGTGAACAAATCATCTTCCCAGAAATTGATTATGATAAAGTAGACCGTGTACGCGGTATGGATATCACAATCACTACATCTGCGAAATCAGATGAGGAAGGCCGTGCGTTGTTAGAAGCGTTTAACTTCCCATTCAAGAAATAAGGGTAGGGTTATGGCAAAGAATTCTATGAAAGCGCGCGAAGCAAAGCGCACTAAACTAGTTGCTCAGTACGCTGAAAAGCGTGCAGCACTAAAAGCTATCATCAGTGATGTTAATACATCTGAAGATGATCGTTGGGACGCGGTACTTAAGCTACAAGCTTTACCTCGTGATTCTAGCCCTGCACGTCAACGTAATCGTTGTAACATTACGGGCCGCCCACATGGTTTCCTTCGCAAATTCGGCATGAGCCGTATTAAAGTTCGCGAAGCAGCTATGCGCGGTGAAATTCCTGGCCTTAAAAAGGCTAGCTGGTAATAGAATCATGGGAGTAAGACTATGAGCTTGCAAGATCCTATCGCGGATTTATTTACACGAATCCGTAACGGTCAGTCAGCGAAGAAAGTATCTGTAACGATGCCTAATTCGAAACTGAAAGTAGCAGTAGCTAATGTATTAAAAAATGAAGGTTACATCGCAGACTTCGCAGTAAGTGGTGATGTTAAACCTGAGCTTTCTATCGAGTTAAAGTACTTCGAAGGCAAAGCTGTTATTGAAAATATCCAGCGTGTAAGTCGCCCTGGTCTACGTATCTATAAGAGACGTGACGAATTACCGAAGGTAATGGGTGGTTTAGGTATCGCTATCGTATCAACTTCTAAAGGCCTAATGACAGACCGCGCAGCACGTAGTGCAGGCGTTGGTGGTGAAATCATTGGTTTTGTAGCTTAATCGGAGGGGAACTATGTCTCGCATAGCAAAGGCACCAATAAACGTTCCTGCCGGTGTAGAAGTTACATTAAAAGGCCAGGAAATCACAGTTAAAGGCAAAAACGGTGAACTTACTCGTACAATCAACGATGCAGTTGAAGTACAAGTTAACGACAACGTTATTACAACTTTACCTCGTGAAGGCGTAGCCAATGCATGGGCACAAGCAGGTACTGCTCGCGCTCTAATCAACAACATGGTTGTTGGTACGCATGAAGGTTACGAGAAGAAACTTCAGTTAGTAGGTGTTGGTTACCGTGCTGCAGCTAAGGGCAAAGTTTTAGACTTAACTCTTGGTTTCTCGCACCCGGTTAATTTCGCAGTTCCTGAAGGAATTACGATTGAAACTCCAAGCCAAACAGAAGTTCTAGTTAAGGGCGTAGACAAGCAGTTAGTTGGTCAAACAGCTGCTAACATTCGTGCATACCGTAAACCTGAGCCTTATAAAGGTAAAGGTGTTCGTTATTCAGATGAGAATGTACGCCGTAAAGAGGCTAAGAAGAAGTAAGGTAAGACGATGGATAAAAAAACAGCTCGTCTACGTCGTGCTAAACGCACTCGTAGAAATTATATTGAACAAGGCACAACGCGTCTTGTTATCCACCGCACGCCACGTCACATTTACGCTCAAGTTGTAAACGCTGAGGGTAATGTACTGGCTGCTGCTTCTACTGTTGAGAAAGCTATTAGCGAAACAGTTAAAGGCACAGGCAACGTTGCAGCTGCACAAGCAGTTGGTAAAGCGGTTGCTGAACGTGCGGCTGACAAAGGCATCGAAAAGATTGCTTTTGATCGCAGTGGCTTTAAATATCACGGCCGTGTGAAGGCGCTAGCTGATGCTGCGCGTGAAGCCGGTTTGCAATTCTAGGAGTAGACAATGGCTAACGTAGAAGCAAAGCAACAACAGCCTGATTTAGCTGAAAAGCTAATCGCGGTGAACCGTGTGTCTAAAGTAGTTAAAGGTGGTCGTATCTTTAGCTTTACTGCACTAACTGTAGTTGGTGATGGCGCAGGTAAAGTAGGTTTCGGTTATGGTAAAGCACGTGAAGTTCCAGCTGCTATTCAAAAAGCAATGGAAAAAGCACGTCGTAACATGATCAACGTAGACCTAAATGGCAACACATTACAGCATCCTGTTAAAGGACGTCATGCTGGCTCACAAGTGTTTATGAAACCAGCATCTGAAGGTACTGGTATCATTGCAGGTGGTGCTATGCGTGCAGTACTTGAAGTGACTGGTGTGCAGAACGTACTTTCTAAATGTTACGGTTCTACTAACCCGATCAACGTTGTACGTGCAACGATCTCAGCACTTGAGAACATGAATTCTCCTCAGTCGATCGCTGCAAAACGTGGTCTTCGAGTAGATGAGATTTTGGGGTAAACCATGGCTAATAAAACTGTAAAAGTAACACAAGTAAAAAGCTCTATCGGTCGTTTACCGAAGCATAAAGCTACATTACGCGGTCTTGGTTTACGTCGTATCAATCACACTGTTGAGTTAGAAGACACAGCATGTGTGCGTGGTATGATTAACCAGGTTTATTACATGGTTAAGGTAGAGGGGTAATTCGATGCATTTGAATACACTTTCACCTGCTGCAGGTTCAAAAACTGCTCCAAAACGTGTTGGTCGTGGTATCGGTTCTGGTCTTGGTAAGACTGGTGGCCGTGGTCACAAAGGTCAAAAATCACGTTCTGGCGGTAAAGTACGCGTTGGTTTCGAAGGCGGTCAAATGCCTATGCAACGTCGTCTACCTAAGTTCGGTTTCACTTCTCGCAAATCTTTAGTATCTGCAGAAATTAACCTATACGAAATCGCTAAAGTTGAAGGCGATGTGGTAGACCTAAGCGCGTTACAAGCAGCTGGTCTAGTTAAAAAGAACGTTCAGTTCGTTAAAGTTGTTAAATCTGGCGAAGTTTCACGCGCTGTTACCGTTAAAGGCCTTAAGGCTTCTAAAGGTGCACGCGAAGCTATCGAAGCTGCCGGAGGCAAGGTAGAAGACTAAGGAAGTACTAATGGCTAAACCAGGTCAAGATACACAAAGTGCACAAGGTGGACTTTCGGAATTGAAGCGCCGATTACTCTTCGTATTGGGTGCTATCATAATTTACCGTCTAGGTTCATTTGTGCCGATCCCTGGGATTGACGCCGCTGTACTTGCCGATTTCTTCGAGCAACAAAAGGGCACCATTGTTGAGATGTTCAACATGTTTAGCGGTGGTGCGCTTGAGCGAGCTTCAGTGTTAGCACTGGGTATCATGCCGTATATCTCGGCTTCGATTATTACGCAACTATTAACGCATATGTATCCGCCGTTTATAGAGCTTAAGAAAGAAGGTGAGCAAGGGCGTAAAAAGATAAGCCAGTACACACGCTACGGCACGCTTGTGCTTGCTACTATCCAATCAATCGGTATTGCCACAAGCTTACCGGGCATGATGAACGGGTTAGTTGTTAACCCAGGTATGGGATTCTATTTCACCGCAGTGGTGAGCTTAGTAACCGGTACTATGTTCCTTATGTGGTTGGGCGAACAGATAACAGAACGTGGTATCGGTAACGGTATCTCAGTTCTAATATTTGTTGGTATTGTAGCTAACCTGCCGTCTGCTATTGGTTCGACAGCCGAAATGGCGCGCCAAGGTGATTTGAATGTTTTTGTACTGTTGATGGTTGCGGTTATAGTATTCGCTGTTACTTATCTTGTTGTATTCTTTGAACGTGGTCAACGACGTATCGTTGTTAACTACGCCAAGCGTCAACAAGGTCGTCAAGTATTTGCTGCTCAAAGCACGCATTTACCTCTGAAAGTAAATATGGCGGGTGTTATTCCACCAATCTTCGCTAGCAGTATAATTCTGTTCCCTGGTACAATTGCAAGCTGGTTCGGCCAGGGTGAAGGTCCGGTTGCTGATGTGCTACAAGCAATTGCTACAACGTTGACTCCAGGTCAGCCTTTGTATGCAATGGTTTTAGCTGCGGCTATCATCTTCTTCTGCTTTTTCTACACAGCGTTGGTTTTTAACCCGCGTGAAACAGCAGACAACCTGAAAAAATCTGGCGCATTTATCCCAGGTATTCGTCCAGGTGAGCAGACATCTAAATACATTGATAAAGTGATGACACGCCTGACATTGGCAGGTGCTTTGTATATAACCTTTATCTGTCTGGTGCCCGAATTCATGACTATGGCATGGCAAACGCCATTCTATTTCGGCGGTACATCAATTTTGATTATCGTTGTTGTAATCATGGACTTTATGGCACAAGTACAGACGCATCTGATGTCACATCAGTATGATTCTGTGCTGAAAAAAGCGAACCTTAAAGGCTACGGTCGATAAGGTCAGTTTACGGAGTTGAGCAATGAAAGTACGTGCTTCCGTTAAGAAAATATGCCGTAACTGTAAAGTTATTAAACGTGCTGGTGTAGTACGCGTAATTTGCAGTGAGCCTAAGCATAAGCAAAGGCAAGGCTAAGTAAACAGTCGTGCAGGCTGAGGTTTCTCGGCCTGTGTTTTTAGTTGTGATTTGGTCTTCGTTTGAGTATCCTTACGGGCTTTTCAAACAGATGATTACCAAATTCAAATATAGGAGATGTGTTAGTGGCCCGTATCGCTGGCATTAACGTCCCTGATCATAAACATGCAGTTATTGGTTTAACAGCTATTTATGGCATAGGTAAGACTCGCTCTAAGGCTATCTTAGAAGCGACTGGTATCGCCGAGACCACAAAAATCGGTGAACTTTCAGACGAAACACTTGACGTACTGCGTGAAGCAGTTGGCAAGTACACTGTAGAAGGTGACCTTCGTCGTGAAGTTACTTTGAATATCAAGCGCCTTATGGACCTTGGTTGTTTCCGTGGCCTACGTCACCGTCGCTCTTTACCACTTCGTGGTCAAAGAACAAAGACTAACGCGCGTACCCGTAAGGGTCCTCGTAAGCCTATTAAGCGATAAGGGGATAGTAAAATGGCTAAGACACCAATTCGTCGTAAAAAGGTTAAAAAGCAAGTTGCTGATGGTATGGCTCATGTTCATGCGTCTTTCAACAACACTATTGTAACGATTACCGACCGTCAAGGTAATGCACTATCATGGGCTACTGCCGGTGGTTCAGGTTTCCGTGGTTCACGTAAATCTACTCCATTCGCTGCTCAGGTTGCTGCAGAGCGTGCAGGTACTGCTGCTCAAGAATACGGTTTAAAAAATCTAGAAGTTTTCATCAAAGGTCCAGGTCCAGGTCGTGAATCTGCTGTACGTGCTTTGAATGCTGCTGGTTACCGTATCACCAACATTACTGACGTGACGCCAATACCACATAATGGTTGTCGTCCACCGAAGAAACGTCGCGTTTAACAATAGGTTAGGAGAAATAACATGGCAAGATATTTGGGCCCTAAGCTCAAGCTGAGTCGTCGTGAAGGTACTGACCTGTTCCTTAAGAGCGGCGTAAGAGCTATCGACTCTAAGTGTAAACTTGAGACTGCACCTGGTCAGCACGGCGCTCGTAAAGGACGCTTATCTGATTACGGTTTACAATTACGTGAAAAGCAAAAAGTACGTCGTATTTACGGTGTATTAGAAAAGCAATTCCGTAACTACTACAAAGAAGCTGCTCGCCTTAAAGGCAACACAGGTGAAAACTTGTTACAGCTTTTAGAGCAACGTTTAGACAATGTTGTATATCGCATGGGTTTTGCTAGCACACGCGCTGAAGCACGTCAGTTAGTAAGCCACAAAGCGATTCTAGTTAATGGTCGTGTTGTGAATATTCCTTCATACGTAATTACTCCAGAAGATACTGTTGTAATCCGTGAGAAGTCTAAAACACAAGCACGTATCATCGCTGCTCTAGAGTTGGCTGAGCAACGTGAAAAGCCGACTTGGGTTGAAGTTGACGGTAAGAAATTGGAAGGTAGCTTCAAGCGCCTACCTGAGCGTTCAGATCTGTCTGCGGACATTAATGAACAACTAATCGTCGAACTTTACTCTAAGTAAAGTTAAGAGTTAAGAGAGGATAAAATGCAGGGTTCTGTTACAGAATTTCTAAAACCAAGGTTAGTCGATATCGACGCTATCAACCCAACGCGTTCTAAAGTAGTTTTAGAACCACTCGAGCGTGGCTTTGGTCACACTTTGGGTAATGCCTTACGCCGTATACTGTTATCATCTATGCCTGGATGTGCAGTAACTGAAGTTGAAATCGACGGTGTATTGCATGAGTACAGCGCGAAAGAAGGCGTACAAGAAGACATCATTGAAATACTACTAAACCTTAAAGGTCTAGCGGTAACGTTAGAAGGCAAAGATGAAGTTTTTCTGACCCTGACTAAATCTGGTGTAGGCCCTGTGACTGCGGCAGATATTCAGCACGATGGCGATGTAACAATTGCTAACCCAGATCATGTTATTTGTAATTTAACAACAAATAACAGCGAGATCAGCATGCGTATTCGTGTTGAGCGTGGTCGTGGTTATGTGCCGGCATCTAGTCGTTTATCCTCTGATGACGATGAGCGTCCAATTGGTCGATTGCTGCTTGATGCATCATTCAGCCCAGTTGAACGTATTGCGTACTCGGTTGAATCAGCCCGTGTTGAGCAACGTACAGATTTAGACAAGTTAATCATTGATATGGAAACAAACGGCACCTTAGATCCTGAAGAAGCGATCCGCCGTGCGTCTACTATCTTAGCTGAGCAATTAGATGCATTCGTAGATTTACGTGATGTAACTGAGCCAGAAGAGAAAGAAGAGAAGCCAGAATTCGATCCTATTCTACTTCGTCCAGTTGATGATCTTGAATTAACAGTACGTTCAGCAAACTGTTTGAAAGCCGAGCAAATTCAATATATCGGTGATTTAGTTCAGCGCACTGAAGTTGAGCTTCTTAAAACGCCTAATCTAGGTAAGAAGTCTCTAACTGAAATAAAAGACGTGCTAGCTTCACGTGGTCTTTCTCTAGGCATGCGCCTAGAAAATTGGCCGCCTGCAAGCCTAGCTGAATAATCTAAATCACTATATTAGTTTAGTTAGAAGGATAGGGTCATGCGCCATCGTAAGAGTGGTCGTCAATTAAACCGTAACAGTAGCCATCGTAAAGCGATGTTCAGCAATATGGCAGGTTCTTTGGTGAAACATGAAATCATCAAAACTACTTTGCCTAAAGCGAAAGAGTTACGCCGTGTAATTGAACCTTTAATCACACTGGCTAAGACTGACAGTGTAGCAAATCGCCGTTTAGCGTTTGCTCGCACGCGTGATAATGAAGTAGTTGGTAAGTTATTCAGTGAAATCGGTCCTCGTAATGCGGATCGTCCAGGTGGTTACACTCGTATTCTTAAGTGTGGCTTCCGTGCTGGTGATAATGCACCAATGGCTTATATTGAACTAGTTGGTCGCCCAGCGGCGAGCGAAGAAGTTCAAGAAGACGCGCAGTCTGCAGAGTAAGTCTTAAAGAGACACCAAAAAGCCGAGCTTATGCTCGGCTTTTTAATATCTAAAATTCACACAAAATGAATAAAGCTTTTAGCTCTATTATTAATAGCAAATTTATTCTCATTCCTTTCATCTAATAAAATAGCCTAACTAGAATCGACGAATCATAATGCGAGCGTTTAGGACTGCTATCTTTCTATTTATAAGTAAAGCTATTTAGACTAATAAATATATGACCATCTAACGACTTTTACAGTTTATAGTTATTAATATAAAAAAGTTCGAAATAGTTGATACCCTCCAATAGCTCATTAACTTTATATAGTAGAGTCCTTGCCTGATGTACTTATTCGCCACTAATCTAAATGGCCATATAAAGCTAAACAATTTTTTTCTTGGTAATCGCTACAATAACTATGAAAAGATTTTTCCAAAAAATAAGTTTTTACAGCTTTAAAGGCGAAATATGATTAGGTTTAGTTGTCTTTTTAAGCGTTTAGTCTAAATATCCAGCGAACAGTCATTTATTTCAAGTTTTCTGCAAAAAAGGGTTGATCTGTTTTCGGATCTCCCTATAATGCGACCCCACTGAGACGGCAGAGCGCAACGCATAGCGAGGCACGAGCTACTCAGTGAGTCGAGTAAAACTTAGTTCATAAACCTTTCACGTT